>JAUQQI010000163.1 GCA_030549955.1 Chloroflexota bacterium | reverse complement strand
GGCGTGCACCTCGGGGATCTCGGCGAAGTTGTACTCGGGCACCGGGGAGGGGATCGACCACTCGAGCGTTCGGGCGTCCCACGGGTCGGCCGACGCCGCCAACTCGGCCCGGCGCCTGCGGCTGTAATCCTCGTACTGCTCGATGAAGTCGGCAAAGGACTCCCGCAGGTCGTCGACCGAAACCCCGGGCCCGAATTCCAGGTTGTAGCGGTCGTAGTCGCCGACCTCGATTTCGATGATATGGTCATCCAGGGCCCGGGCCTTGACCAGGTCGGCCACCTGCTTGCGCACGGCCCGCATCCGGGCCTTATCGGACTTGAAGACCTCCAGGTCGTCGAACAGGTCCAGCGGAAGGGACTGGGTCCGGAGCCTCCCCTTTGCCCGGGCCCGCTTCGGGCTCGAGATAAGCTGCTGGTAAATGTAATTGACCAGCCGCTCGTTCGCCAGGGATTCGGCCCTGGCCTGGACCTCCCGGAGCCGCTCCTCGTAAACCATCCCAACACTGACGTCAACGAGTTCGTGGATTATCGACTCGACGTCGCGGCCGACATAGCCGACCTCGGTAAACCGGGTTGCCTCAACTTTTACAAAGGGGGCCCCGATGAGGCGGGCCACCTGCCGCGCAATCTCGGTCTTGCCGACGCCGGTCGGACCGATCATGAGGATATTCTTGGGCAAAACGTCGCGGGCAAGCTCAGGGGGGAGCATCCGGCGGCGGTACCGGTTGCGCAGGGCAATGGCAACCGCCTTTTTGGCCGCCTCCTGGCCAACTATATATTTATCAAGCTGCCGGACAATCTCTCTCGGGGTCAGGGTTTCCATGGCCGGTACTGGCACTGTCCAAAGAGCAGTTTACCACAAGGGGCTGCGCCCCTACAATGCCGACGGAACGAAGGTCACGGCGAGGTCCCGCCGGCGGGGTCCTTCGAACTCGATGAGGACGACCCGCTGCCAGATTCCCAGCACGAGGCGGCCGTCCGATACGGGCAAAGTCAACGAGGTTCCGACCAGGGCCGACAGGATGTGGTTCGGGACGTGGGCCGGGTTATGGGGATGGCGGTACCGGAGCTTCGGGACCATCTCAGTAAACGCGTCGAGGAGATCCAGGTCGGTGCCTGGGTCAAGGTCCGCCAGGGTCAGGGCCGCCGTCGTGTGCAGAAGCAAGAGGTGGCAGAGCCCCGCCCTGAAGCCGGCTTCCCGGACCAGGGCGTTGACCCGGTCGGTCAGGTCCACCACCTCCCGGGGGCGGGTCGTCGCGACCGTCAGCGTCTTCACCGGCTGACCTCAGGCCTTCTGTCCCGTCTCGGCTGGCGGCTGTTTCTCAAACAGGTCCGCATAGCTGTACTCCAGGTGGTAGGGGACATCGATAACGATGGTGTTCGGCCGGAAGAAGAGGTGGAACTTCAGCCGCAGGGCCGTCTGGTTGTGCAGGAGGAACTCCCAGAAGTGCTTTGGCACATACTCCGAGAGGACGACCGTTATCGGCCGGCCCGGGTCAAGCTTGTCCAGGGCGTCGATATAGGCCAGCAGGGGCTCGATGAGGGCGCGGTAAGGGGAATAGACGATTTGGAGGGGGATCTCCAGCCCCGCCTGCTCCCAGCGACGCCGGAGGTGTTCCGCCGCCTGAGGGTCGTCGGATACGTGGAGGGCGAACACTTCCGGCGAGACCGACCGGGCAAAGGCCAGGGCCCGCAGGGCCTGCCGGTCAAGCCGGGCAATTGGCACCACTACCAGGGGCGGCCGTTCAGGCCGGACTTTTACCTCCGCCCGGTCCAGGGTCAGGATGTCCTCGACAAACCGGTAGTGACGGTGGATACCCCACATCATACCAATCAGGAGCGGGATGAGGATGATAACCATCCAGGCCCCATGGGTGAACTTCGAGACGCCGACAACCAGCAGAACAGTTCCAGTAGCCAGGGCCCCAAGGCCGTTTAGGGCGGCCCGCCAGCGCCAGCCCACCTCCTGATGGCGGAGCCTGTACCAGTGGCGAACGAGCCCAAGTTGGCTCAGGGTAAAGGCGAGGAAGACGCCAACAGTGTAGAGGGGGATGAGACCCGTTACACTTCCCCGATAGGCGATAATGAGGCCGCTGGCGAGCAGCGCCAGCGCAATAATCCCCGTACTGTAGGCTAGCCTGTCGCCCCGGTACTGGAACTGGGTCGGCAGAAACCGGTCCTTGGCCAGAATGCTGGCAAGCCTCGGAAAACCGTTAAAGGCGGTATTTGCAGCCAGCAGCAGGATCACTGCCGTCGAGAACTGAATGTAGTAATAAAAAGGCGTTTCGCCCACCAGCGTTCGGGCAATCTGGCTTACAACCGTCTCCACCTCATGGGGGTCAGGTATAAGCCCAAAATAGCTGGCAAGCAGGCTTATCCCAGTAAAGATGGTGGCGAAAAGGACTCCCATTGCCACCAAAACGGTCTGGGCGTTGCGCACCTCGGGCGGTTTGAAGGCCTGAACCCCATTGGAGACCGCCTCAACCCCCGTTAGTGCGACCGAACCCGAAGCGAACGCCCTGAGAATCAATAAGAGGCTGAGGGGTTCGGCCGGATGAAGCCCAATCCACTCCGCTGGCGGCACGTAGGTGGGAACGTTGCCGGTAGCAAAGCGCCAGACGGCGACGCCAAAAAGACTAAAAAGACCCAAAACGTACAGGTACGTCGGTATTGCAAAGACCGAACCGGATTCCCGAATACCTCGGAGGTTAAGGATTGTCACGGCTAAAATAACCATAATGGCAATGCCAACCCGGAATCTAAATAGCTCCGGGAAGGCTGACGTTATCGCCGCGACCCCCGCCGCCGTTGATACCGCGACCGTGAGGATGTAGTCGGTGAGCAGCGCGGCGGCCGCACTTAAGCCGGCCAGCAGTCCGAGGTTTTCATAGGCTACGATGTAGCTTCCGCCTCCGCCCGGGTAAGCCCGAATGACCTGCAGATAGCTGATTACAACAACCGCAAGGACGGCCACGATCGCCCCAGTGATGGGAGTAGTCAGTGCAAGGGCCCCAATCCCGCCCAGTACCAGCACCCGCATTATCTCCTCGGTAGCGTATGCCGAGGATGAGATGTTGTCGGAAGCAAAGATGGCGAGGCCCTTGACCTTACCCACCCGCTCGGTAAGCTCCATCTCCGTCGGTATCCGCCGGCCGAGCAGGGTACGCCGGACAGCCTCAAAGACCTTAGCCAGGGTTGACCGGGGTTGAAGGACCCGTTCGGTGGCCACCAGCTCGCCCGGGGCCCGGCGGCGGAACTCGTGGGCAAAGGGCCGGACAATTCGCACGTAGCGGGTGCCGGGACGCCGGCCCGCTACCAGTTCGCGCTGTTCGAGGTCGGGAGAAGGTACCCTGGCAGTTTCTTCCTGTCGACTCCGTTCGTCAGCCATCTCTACATTGGCCCAAGAGTAAATTATAAACCGGCTGTCCCCGGCCTGGGCTGGGCAGACGGGCCGCAGCTCTGGCATGATAATTTCGGGAGGCTCAACGATGCCGGCGCCCCTTGAAGGCTTAACCGTCCTGGATTTCACCTGGAAGCTCGCCGGCCCCTTCTGCACCATGATCCTCGCTGACCTGGGGGCAGAGGTCATTAAGGTCGAGCCGGTCGGCATCACCGAGGCAGACCGGGGGGGCGGACCATACGTCCAGGGCATCAGCACCTATTTTTTCAGTATTAACCGGGGCAAGAAAAGCCTCAGCCTCAACTTAAAGCACCCGACCGGGGTCGACATCATCCGGCGGCTCGTACCCAGGGTCGACATCCTGGTGGAGAACTTCACGCCGGGGACGATGGGCCGGCTCGGCCTCGGCTACCGCGACCTTGCCCCCCTCAACCCCCGGCTCATTTACGCCTCCCTTTCGGGCTTCGGCCAGACCGGCCCTTACCGGGACCGGCATGCCGTCGACGTTATCATCCAGGGCATAAGCGGCCTGATGAGCATCACAGGCGAGCCGGGCGGCCGGCCGGTCAGGGTCGGGGTGTCCCTGGCTGACCTGGCCGGCGGAATTTTTACGGCCATCGGCATTCTTGCCGCCCTGGAAGCCCGCCACCGCACCGGACGCGGTCAGTACGTCGACGTTGCCATGCTGGACGCACTCCTGGCCCTCCTGGAAAACCCGGTCATTCGCTATTCGGCGACCGGCGAGGTCCCGGGGCCGCTGGGGAGCCGCCACCCGCTCATCACCCCCTTCCAGGCATTCCCAACGAAGGACGGGTACATTGTTGTGGCTGGGGTCCGGGACTGGCAACTTTTCTGCGCAAAACTCGACCGGCCCGACCTGATGTTTGACGAGCGGTTTCAGACCAATGAGTCCCGAACCGAGCACCAGGCTGAGCTCGAACCCATCCTCGAAGAGGTTTTCCGCCAGAAGACGACGGCCGAATGGCTTGCCGAACTTGAAGAAGAGGTCGCGCTGGTGGCACCCGTGAATACGATTGACCGGATCATCGCTGACCCCCATGTCCAGGCCCGGGGCTCCATCCTCGACCTTCCCCTGCCCGGGGGCCTCGCGGGCTCCCTTAAAGTTCCGGCACCCCCGCCCAGGTTCTCGGAAACGCCGGCCAGGGTTGACCGCCCGGCACCCCGGCTTGGCGAGCACACTGCCGAAGTACTTACCCGGCTGGCTGGACTCACCCCCGAAGATATCGAACGCCTTGCGGCTGAGGGTGTTATTAGCCTCCACCGTTAAGACGATTCTTAGAGACCTCTTAGCCGGTTACTAAGAAAACGGATGGTATAGTTTAACCGAGGCTAGGGATTGGGGTTGAGGCAAGATGGACCTGAGCCGGTTTACGGAGAAAGCACAGCAGGCCCTTTACGGGGCCCAGAACGAGGCCGAACGGCGCCAGCACCAGCAGGTCGAGCCTGAGCACCTGCTTCTGGCCCTGCTTGACCAGACCGATGGGGTCGTTCCACGGATTGTCGAGCGGCTGGGCATCGACCTCGCCCGGATGCGGGATTCGGTTGACAACGCCCTCCGGGCCTTTCCCCGCCTGCAAATGCCGCCGACCCAGGTCTACGTTTCGCCCCGGCTCAAGCGGGTGCTGGACCTGGCCCAGGAAGAGGCCAGCCGCCTGCGGGACGATTACATCAGCACCGAGCACCTTTTGATCGCCCTGACTGACCCGACGGTGGGCGGGCCGGTTCTCCGGATTTTTCAGGGGCTCGGCATCACCCGGGACCGGGTCTATCAAGTCCTGACCCAGGTCCGGGGTGCCCAGCGGGTAACGTCGCCTCACCCGGAGAGCACCTATGAGGCCCTCCAGCGCTACGGCCGCGACCTGACGGAGCTCGCCCGCCAGGGCAAACTCGACCCGGTGATCGGCCGGGACGAGGAGGTCCGCCGGGTTATCCATGTGCTCCTGCGGCGGACCAAGAATAACCCGGTCCTAATCGGTGAACCGGGCGTCGGCAAGACGGCCATCGTCGAGGGCCTTGCCCAGCGGATCGTCCGCAACGACGTGCCGGAAGGTCTCAAGAACAAGCGCATCGTCCAGCTGGACATGGGCGCCCTCATTGCCGGCGCCCGGTACCGGGGCGAGTTCGAAGAGCGCCTCAAGGCCGTCATCCGGGAGATCCAGGAGTCGCAGGGCGAAATCATCCTCTTTATTGACGAGCTGCACACCGTTGTCGGAGCCGGCGCGGCTGAAGGGGCCATCGACGCCAGCAACATGCTCAAGCCGATGCTGGCCCGGGGCGAACTGCGGACCATCGGAGCGACCACCATCGATGAGTACCGCAAGCATATTGAAAAGGACCCCGCCCTCGAGCGCCGGTTCCAGCCGATCCTGGTCGAAGAGCCGACCGTGGAGGAGACCATCAGCATCCTGCGGGGCCTCAAGGAGCGCTACGAGGTTCACCACGGGGTACGCATCAAGGACTCGGCCCTTATCGCCGCGGCCCGACTCGCCCACCGCTACATTACCGGCCGGTTCCTGCCGGACAAGGCCATTGACCTGGTGGATGAGGCTGCGGCCAAACTCCGCATGGAAATGGATTCGATGCCGGCCGAGCTCGACGAGCTTCAGCGCCGGATCGTGCAGCTGGAGGTCGAGCGGGAGGGCCTCAAGCGGGAGACCGACCCGGCCTCCCGGGAGCGGCTCAGCCGGCTTGAACAGGAGTTGAGCAACCTTAAGGAGGACTACAACCGGCTCCGGCTCGAATGGGAGCGGGAGCGGGAACTTATCCAGCACGTCCGACAGGTCAAAGAAGAAATCGAGTCCGTCCGCCACCAGCTTGAGCAGGCCCAGCTCGCCGGCGACTGGAACCGGGCGGCCCAGCTTCAGTACGGCGTTCTCGCTGACCTGGAGCGCCGGCTGCGGGATGCCGAGCAGCAGCTGGCGGCCCTGGGGCCGCGCCGGCTTGTCAAAGAAGAGGTTGACGAGGAGGATATTGCCGGGGTTGTAAGCCGCTGGACGGGCATCCCCATTAGCCGCCTCCTGGAAAGCGAGCGGGAGAAGCTCCTGCATATGGAGGAGCGACTCCGACAGCGGGTCGTCGGCCAGGACCACGCCCTCAGCGCCGTGGCGAACGCCATTCGCCGGGCCCGGGCTGGCATCCAGGACCCGCGCCGGCCCCTCGGAAGCTTCCTGTTCCTGGGCCCGACCGGCGTTGGCAAGACGGAGACGGCCCGGGCGCTGGCTGAGTTCCTGTTTGATGACGAGCAGGCGATGATTCGCCTCGATATGTCCGAGTACATGGAGAAGCACACGGTAGCCCGGCTCATCGGGGCGCCGCCGGGTTACGTCGGGTACGAGGAGGGCGGCCAGCTCACGGAGGCGGTCCGACGCCGGCCGTACTCGGTCGTCCTCTTCGACGAGGTCGAGAAAGCCCATCCGGACGTGCTGAACGTCCTGCTCCAGATTCTTGATGACGGCCGGCTGACCGACGGCCACGGCCGGACGGTCGACTTTCGGAACACCGTCGTCATCATGACGAGCAACCTTGGGAGCCACTGGTTCAGCGAGCCCGGGCTGACCCTGGACGACGTCCGGCAACTGGTGTTGAACACGGTTCGGGCCCACTTCCGGCCGGAGTTTCTCAACCGGGTCGATGAAATTGTTGTCTTCCGGCCCCTGGACCGGGACGATTTGCGGCAGATCGTCGAGATCCAGGTCCGCCAGGTCCGCGAGCGGCTCGCCGACCAGAAGGTCGGACTCGAGATCACCGACGCGGCCCGGGACCTTCTGGCCGAACTCGGCTTCGACCCGCATTTTGGTGCCCGGCCGCTCAGGCGGGTCATTCAGCGGACTGTGCTCGACCCGCTGGCCGTCAAGATCCTGGCGGGCGAATTCCAGCCGGGCGACACGGTCATTATCGACGCCGAGGCCGGGTCCATTGTCCTGCGCCGGGCGCCGGTGGCGGCCCCGCTGGGCTGAGAAGCTTGAGGAAATCACCGGAGGAGACCTATGGAGTTAGGGCGGGACCAGGTTCATCGCATCGCCGCCTTCAAGGCAAATCGGGAAAATGTTCTGAGCCTTATCCTGGATATCTCACCCCAGGAAAGCCAGAACCGCACCTACCATGTAGTCCGCAAGAGCCTGCTGGACGAGCTGCGCCGCAGGACGCCCGAGGAAAAGCGGCGTCTGCTCGAGGCCGAAATTGAGCGTGTCGACGACTACTTCGACCGCCACTTTACCCCCCACGGCCTCGGGGTTGCGGTTTACTCGTGTATTCCTGAGGACTTCTGGGAGGTCGTCGCCATTCACACC
>JAUQQI010000272.1 GCA_030549955.1 Chloroflexota bacterium | reverse complement strand
CAGCCAGACCCGTTCAACGTCCGGGTGGCGGAGGACCTCCCGCAGGGCGCCCCCGTCGGCCCCGCCCCCGATGAAAACCGACCGGGGCCGGGGGTGGCCGACCATCGCCGGGTGGACGAGGGCCTCGTGGTAGATAAATTCGTCGGCCTCCGCCGACTGGGGCAGGCCGTCCAGGAACAGGGCACGGCCAAAGGCGACTGTGTCCAGGATTTCAACCCGCTGAAACCGGGTCCGCCGGGATACAACCACGTCCGTATATGCCCAGGCCGCCCGCTGCCCCGGTCCAACCGGGAACCGGCGCCACCGAAGCCGGCGCCGGCCGCCACCGGCGCTAGCCGGTTCAGGCGCGGGAAGACGGGTCTCCATCACGACAGTCTCGCCACCAATTTTAGCCGACCGGTCGGGTTTCCGGGGACCATTCTTGCCCCCGGCCGGCTGGCCCAATGCCGGGCCCCCATCTCAGACCCCCGGGCAACCAGTCGCCGACCTTGACAGCAGCCTGGAGCTGTGCTATCGTGGGCCCAGGGGAAGCGCAGTGCCAAAGCGCGATGGTTGAAGCGGGCGGCCCAGGATGTGCTCCTGCTCTTTCCCCTGAATCTGAAGGAGGTGTGCCGCGTGGGGAAAATAAGGCGCGGATTCTGGGCGGCCGTCGTTGCTATCGTCCTGCTGGCCCTGCTGGTGCCGCCGGCGGGAATTGTCCCGGCCCTGGCTACGGATGAGTTTGTCCCTGGGGAAGTCCTGGTCAAGTTCAGGCCCGGGACCCCGGCCTCCGAGGTCGCGGCGGCCCACCGGCAGGCCGGCGGGGAGTCCCGGGAAACCATCCCGGGCATCGACGTCCAGGTGGTAAGGGTGCCCCCGGGCCGGGAGCGGGCAGCCGCCGAGGCCTACCGGCGGAACCCGAACGTCGCTTTTGCGGAGGTTAACGGCTTCTACTCGGCCATCCAGGCTAGCTGGACCCCCAACGACCCGCTTTACTCCCAGCAGTGGCAGTATCCGAAGATTCAGGCTCCCGAAGCCTGGGCCGTCATTACTGGCAGTGCCAGTGTGGCGATTGCTATTCTGGACACCGGCATCGACCAGAGCCACGAGGACCTCGGGGCCAAGGTTGTCAAAAACATAAACTTCACCTCGAGCAAGACGGTCGACGACAAATACGGCCATGGGACCCACGTGGCCGGCAGCGCGGCGGCCGCAACCAATAATGGCCTGGGCGTGGCCGGAACATGTCCGAACTGCGTCCTTTACAACGTGAAGGTTCTCGAGGATAACGGCAGCGGCTCCTGGTCGGCCATCGCAAAGGGCATTACCTGGGCGGCGAATAACGGCGCCAAGGTCATCAACATGAGCCTGGGCGGCTCAAGCCCTTCCAGCACGGTCGAAGAAGCGGTTAATTCCGCCTGGGGCAAGGGCGTGGTGCTGGTTGCGGCGGCCGGGAACTCTGGCTCGGATTTGCCGACCTACCCGGCATATTACTCAAACGTTATCGCGGTAGCCGCCACCGACCAGAATGACAACAAGGCCTCGTTCTCTAACTACGGGACCTGGGTCGACATTGCCGCCCCCGGCGTGAGCATCCTTTCCACTGCCCCGGACCACCCCAACCGCATCTGGGGCAAGGGCGTGAAATACGGGACCTTAAGCGGCACCTCCATGGCGAGCCCCCACGTTGCCGGCACTGCCGGCCTGGTCTGGTCGACCGGGGCATGCGATAATGACCCGTCGCCCAATACTTGTGTCCGCAGCCGCATCGAGAACGGGGCCGATAAGATTCCGGGCACCGGCAATTACTGGAGTTCCGGCCGCCTGAACGCATATAACGCTGTGGCCGGTTCAACGGGGGGTTAACAGGTAAACCTGAGGCCTGGCCGGCCCGAGGCCCGTCGGGACCCGGCTCTCTCCGAGGACTGCCCACGACCCCCAGAAGTCCTGGGGAATTCCCCAGGACTTCACACTTTGACAGTCCCCGTGCGCCAGCGTTAAAATCGGTCAGCGCCAGGGGGGAGGTGTGCCATGTTGCAGCGTCTGGCAACCGTACTGACCCGCTGGAGCACCCAGTATGTCCCCGACTCCTGGATTATCGCTGTAATCCTGACTTTTATCACGTTCCTGCTGGCCTTCGTCGCGGCCCCCGGGACCCCGGGCCCCGGGAAGGCTTACACCCTCATTCAACACTGGGGCAACGGCTTCTGGGTGCTCCTCGAGTTTGCCATGCAGATGAGCCTCATCATCCTCACCGGCTACATCCTCTCAACGTCGCCGCCGGTCCGGCGGCTCCTCGACTGGCTCGCCGGGTTGCCCCGTAATCCCCGGGAAGCCGTCGCCCTGACGGCCTTCGTCTCGATGGTCCTGGCCTGGATTAACTGGGGCCTCAGCATCATCGGAAGCGCGGTCCTCGCCCGGGCCATGGCCCGGCGGCAGCGCGGGGTTGACTATGGCCTGCTTGTCTGCTGCGCCTACCTGGGCCTGGGTGGGATGTGGCATTCGGGCCTCTCAGGCTCGGCGCCCCTGCTGGTGGCCACGCCCCGTCATTTTATGGAACAGCAGATGGGTATTGTACCCGTCACTTCGACGATATTTAACCCCTTCAACCTCGGCCTGGCCGCGATTGTACTCATTGTCTGGACTGGCCTGGCAGCCCTGGTCCATCCCCGCCCGGAAGATACGGTCGAGGCCGACCCGTCCCTGCTGGTAGAGGCCGCCCGGGAGGAAGCTGGCAGAAAGCCGGCGGCGACTTTTGCCGAACGGGTCTATTACAGCCCGGTTGTTAACCTGGCCGTAGCGGCCGTCGCCATCGGCCGGCTCATCTATAACTTCAGCACGCGGGGTTTCGGGGGCATCAACCTGAACTCGGTCAACTTCCTCTTCCTGACCCTAGGAATTCTCTTCCACTGGACCCCAGCCTCCTTCCTTAAGGCCGCGGCCGAGGGGTCCGGGCACATCTGGGGTGTAGTTATCCAGTTCCCGTTCTACGCCGGGATGTTCGGCATCATCCGGGACTCAGGGCTGGCCAAGGTTATTGCCGACTGGTTCACGGCGATTGCCACCCCGGCAACCTACCCGGTCATCATCTACTGGTACTCGGGCATCCTGAATTACTTCGTCCCCTCCGGCGGGTCGAAGTGGGCCATCGAGGCCCCCTACGTTGTTGAGGCGGCGAAGAACGTCGGGGTTAGCATGCCGGCCGCCGTCATCAGCTACGCCTGGGGCGATATGGCCACCGACGTTATCCAGCCCTTCTGGGCAATCCCGCTCCTGGGGGTAACTAAGGTCGAGTTCCGTCATATCGTCGGCTACGGCCTGATCTTCTTTGCCGTCTTTGCTATTATCACTACGGTGGCCTTCTTGCTGGCACCCCTTTTCCTGGGATAAAGTAGAGAGGTCGGGAGAAAAAGGTCAGGAGCCATGCCGCCGCAAATCTTCCCCACGGCCTTTGATGCCCTTTTTGACGTCTTTGATGGGGCCGTCATTCTGGTCGGGGGCTTTGGCCACGTCGGCCATCCCCACAACCTGGTCCGTGCCCTCCGGGACCGGGGTGTAAAGAACCTGACAATCGTTGCTAACAACATCGGCCTGGGGGACAGTCTAGACCTGCTGGCCGAGACCGGGCAGATTAAGAAATTTATCGGGTCGTTCCCGGTCCGGGCGTCCCGGGAACGGATGACCCACTTCGAGCGGCTCTACCGGGAGGGTCTTGCCGAGGTCGAAATAACGCCCCAGGGCACGATGGTCGAACGGATCCGGGCCGCCGGGGCCGGCATCGCCGCCTTCTATACCCCGGTTGGGGTTGGCACCATCGTCGAGACGGGCAAAGAAAAGCGGGTCTTTAACGGCCGGGAGTATATCCTGGAAACAGCCCTCCCCGGCGACTTTGCATTGATCAAAGCTTACAAGGCTGACAAACTCGGCAATCTGACTTACCGGCGCACGGCCCGCAACTTTAACCCCATCATGGCGACCGCCGCCCGGGTTACTATTGCCGAGGTCGAGGAGGTTGTCGAGCCGGGCGAACTCGACCCGGAGGCGGTCGTAACCCCCGGCATTTATGTTGACAGACTCGTAATCTGCCCGAGGGACTACCATGACCCAGCTATCTTCCAGACCTGGGATTAGCCGCGAGCTTATGGCCGTCCGAGCCGCCCGGGAGCTCCGGCCCGGCATGTACGTCAACCTGGGGATCGGTCTGCCGACGCTGGTTTCAAACTTCATCGAGCCCGGCATTATCCTCCAGTCCGAGAACGGGATGCTCGGTTACGGTCCCCTGGCCGAGGGCCCTGAAAGGGACCCCGACCTGATAAACGCCGGCGGCCAGTACGTGACCATGCTGCCGGGGGCGTGCTTTTTCCAGTCGGCCGACTCGTTTGCAATGATCCGCGGCGGCCACATCGACGTCTGCATCCTCGGCGGCCTGCAGGTCTCGGAAAAGGGTGACCTCGCCAACTGGATTGTCCCAGAGCGGGGGATCGGCAGTATCGGCGGGGCGATGGACCTGGTGACCGGAGCGAAACGGGTCATCGTCCTGATGGAGCACCGGGACCGCCAGGGCCGGCCGAAAATCCTCAAAGAGTGCACGTACCCCCTGACGGGCCGGCGGGTTGTCAGCCTCGTCATCACCGACCTGGCCGTTATCGACGTCACTCCCGACGGGATGGTCCTCCGGGAGGTGGCCCCGGGCTGGACTCCGGAAGAGGTCCAGGCGGTCACCGAGCCCCGCCTTATCGTGCCCCCGGACTGCCAGGAAATGAACTTCTGAATGCCACGCCTCTGGATTCTGGCCGGCGACGATTACAGCCTGGAACTCTTCAGCCGGGAGCTCCAGCGGGCCTCCGGGGCCGACGAAATCGTAAGCCTGGACGGGCGGGAACTGAAGGCCGCAGACCTTGTTCCCCACCTGCTCAGCCTGCCGATGTTTTCGGCCCACCGGGTGGTCCTTATCCGGCGGCTGATCGGCCTGACCGCGAAAGGCCGCCGGACCGGGGACGACGACGGCCCGACCGGCAGCCGGGGCCGGACCCGGGCTCGGGAGCTCGCAACGGTCCTGGTTCAGGCCGACCCGCGGGTCGTCGTCATCGCCATCGAACCGGGCCTCGACCGGGAGCCTTCCCCGGAGAATAACTGGCTGCTGGCCGAACTGAAGGGGCTGGCCCCCGAATTACGCCTGAGCCGCCAGGTCCTTGAGGATGCCGATGAGCCTCTGGCCCTGGCCCGTGCCGTCCTTGAAGCCGGGCCGGCGGACACCCCCGAGGTCGTCATTATCCGGTTCGCCCCGACCGGGCCCGATTCGGTCCTGCGGTGGGCCCGGAGGCGGGCCCGGGAAGCCGGGGTTGAATTCAGCCCTGGAACCCTTGAGTCCCTGCTCGAACGGGTAGGTTACGACCGGCGGCTCATCGACCTGGAACTGGAAAAGCTTGCCCTCTACGCCGGCCCGGAGCGGGTGACCCGGGAAGATATCCGGCAACTCGTGGTCGAGACGGTCCCCGTTTCCGCCTTCGACCTGCTTGGTCTTGTGGTTGAGGGCGACGGGGCGAGGGCCGTCAAGCTTATTCGGCAGCTCCGGCGGGAGGGCGAAAACCCCCAGAATATTATTGGGGCCCTGGCCTGGTCACTCCGGGCCCTTCGGCTCCTCCAGACTCAGTCCCTCCGAGCGGAACTGACCGAGGTCCAGCAGGCCACCGGCCTCTACCCCGGCCAGATCCGCCAGCTTTTGCCCCTCGCCCGTCAGCTTGGCATTCGCCGGACCGAGCAGGCGCTTAATGACCTGCTTGAGCTGGACTGGCAGGCGAAGACCGGCCAGGTTGACCCCTGGCTTGGGCTTGAGCTCTGGCTGGTGACCCAGACAGCCGCCCGGCGGGCCTAGGCGAGCCTGCGGAGGACCGCGATAACCCGGCCCTGAATCTGAACCTGGTCGGCCGGCAGGATAATCGGCTCCATCTGGGAGTTCGCCGGCTGAAGCCGGACCCGGTCGCCCTCCAGGTAGAATCGCTTCAGGGTCGTCTCTTTTCGGTCGGGGAGCCAGGCGACGACCATCTCCCCGTTCTCAGCAATAGGGGTGTGCTGGACGAGCACGATATCGCCGTCATCGATGAGCGCGTCCACCATCGACTGGCCCTGAACCCTGAGGGCGTAGACATTCTGGCGGTTGCCGACAAGTTCCGCCGGCACGGCAACCATGTCGGTATCGGGGTCTGGGGCCGCATTCTCGGTCGGGACCGGAATCGGCAGGCCGGCCGCGATCCGGCCCAGGAGGGGGACATGGACGGTCTCAGCCGCCGTGGCCGGGCGCAGACGAAACGGCACCAGGCTAACCCCGGCCGCCGTCAGCTCAATCGCCCGGGATAGGCGGCCCGACCGGCGGATGTAGCCGGCCTCAGCCAGCCGGCGGAGGTTATAGTTAGCAACCGAGGTCGAGCTTATTTCGCAGGCCTCGCAGATCTCGCGGATAGTTGGCGGGTAACCGTGCTCCCCGATGAAGCGGCGGATAAACTCCAGGACCCGCCGCTGGCGGGGCGAAAGGTCAGCGGGCATTCGTCTCTCCTTCCGGCGTCTCGTAGCCATTTCAGCTAACCAAAGCTAGCACATCAGTTCGCTAGATGTCAAGTAAAC
Source organism: Chloroflexota bacterium (assembly GCA_030549955.1). Lineage (GTDB taxonomy): Bacteria > Chloroflexota > Dehalococcoidia > JAUQQI01 > JAUQQI01 > JAUQQI01. The sequence continues at coordinate 1,309 of JAUQQI010000272.1, read as the reverse complement.
CCGCCCCGACCCTTCCGGTCGGGATTACCGCCTGGGGCTGGGTCCGGTTCGCTATGCCGGGGCAGGTTCGGTCCCGGCGAAGGTGGTCCGGTCTTCGCGGTGGTACACTTTGGGTGAGCCTGGGAAACTGCCCGAAGGAGACATCTGCGGGCATGGCGGGCGCGCCGGTAAACAGCTTTCGAGCCCTCGTCGGCGGTCGTCTTTGCCGGCCGTTCTCGGCCAACCCTTCCCCCACAGTTTTGGGTGCACGTCCGTTTGCCGGGTCGTCAGCAAGCCCGGACCGGCCTGCGCGGCCGCAAGTGGAACGTAAAGGTCTGTCGAGAAATCCGTGAGAGCTCCTGGGAGGTGTAGTATGCCTGGCTTTGACCATCAGACCGATGTGCTCATTGTGGGCAGCGGCGCCGGCGCCCTGGTGGCAGCCCTGGTCGTCAAAGAGGCAGGTTTTCAGCCACTGGTTATCGAAAAGACGGGTCTGGTAGGCGGTTCCAGTGCCATGTCAGGGGGTGGCCTGTGGATTCCGAATAACCCGGTGTCAGGCGAGGCCGGGTTAGAAGACTCCTTTGAGAGCGCCTGGCGCTACTTAGAGGCAGTGGTGCCTGAAGCCGGACCGGTAACCTCGCCTGAGCGGTGGCGAACCTTCCTGGAATACGGCCCAAAGATGGTGGAGTTTCTGCGCCGGCTGGGGTTCCGCTGGCATGCGGCCGTCGGCTACCCAGACTACTATCCCGAGCAACCGGGCGGGTCCACCTTCGGCCGGGCTGTAGAGGGGGCCATCTTTGACGGGCGTCGGCTTGGGCCGTGGCTGAAGCGGCTGCGGACATATCCGGGTGCGCCCCCTATCCCCTTCCACACCAACGAAGTATCCGCTTTTCTGGTTTCCCTGCGTACGTGGCGGGGATTTTTCACGGCCCTCCGGATTTTCGGGCGTCTGATTCCGCGTTTGTGGGGGCGGGTGCCCATGGGCCTGGGGGCTTCGCTGGTTGGCCAGCTCCTGTACCTGTGCCTTCAGCGAAACATATCTATCTGGCTGGAAAGTCCCCTTCTTGAGCTGATTACCGAGAATGGGGGCGTGGTGGGCGCAGTGGTCGGGCGCGAGGGCCGTCAGCTGCGAGTTGCGGCCCGAGGGGGTGTATTGCTGGCCGCTGGCGGATTTGAGCACAACCAGGAAATGCGCCAGCGGTATCTGCCCAAGCCCACGACCAAAGATTGGGCGGTCGGCGCTCCGGGGAATACGGGCGACGCCATTCGGGCCGCTCAGGCTATTGGCGCGGCCGTAGCCCTGATGGATAAGGCGTGGGGTGGGCCGGTG
>JAUQQI010000177.1:3365-7913 GCA_030549955.1 Chloroflexota bacterium | reverse complement strand
CGATGAGCACCGGGAAAACGAAGGCGACCTGGCCATCGCCGCCGAGAAGGTTACTCCTGAGGCGATAAATTTTATGGCCACCTTCGGCCGGGGCCTCATCTGCATGCCGATGCTCGGGGCGCGGCTCGATGAGCTTAAGATCCCGCTGATGGTACCCCCGGCCGAAAACGACTCAAGCTTCGGGACGGCCTTTACGGTCTCGGTCGATTACAAGCACGGGACTACCACCGGAATTTCGGCCTACGACCGGGCGGCAACCGTCCGGGCCCTGATCGACCCGAAGTCCCGGCCCGAAGACTTTGCCCGTCCGGGCCATCTCTTCCCCCTGCGCTACCGGGAAGGGGGCGTCCTGGTCCGGCCGGGGCAGACTGAGGCTGCCGTCGACCTGGCCAGACTTGCCGGACTCTACCCGGCGGCCGTTATCTGCGAGATTATGGCCCCGGACGGGACTATGGCCCGGCTGCCCTATCTGGAGGCGTTTGCGGCCGAGCATGGGCTGAAGGTCATTTCGGTGGCCCAGATTGCGGCCTACCGGCGGCGCCGGGAGCCGCTGGTCCGGCGGGTGGCAGAAGCGAGCCTGCCGACGGGTTTCGGGGAGTTTAAGGTTATCGCCTACGAGGGCCTTTATGACGGCCGAACCCACATCGCCCTGGTGCGGGGCGAAGTTGGGGCCGGTCAGCCGGCCCTGGTCCGGATTCATTCGGAGTGCCTTACCGGGGACGTTTTCGGGAGCCTGCGGTGCGACTGCGGCGAACAGCTTGGTCAGGCCCTGAAGCTTGTCGGCTCAGCCGGATGCGGCGTATTGATTTACCTGCGGCAGGAGGGCCGGGGCATCGGCCTTGAAAACAAGATTCTGGCCTATCACCTGCAGGAGCGGGGCCTCGATACGGTCGATGCCAACCTGGCCCTGGGCTTTCCGGCAGACCTGCGGGAGTACTCGGTGGCGGCAAGCATTTTGCGGGACCTCGGCATCCGGAAAATCAGGCTTATTACGAACAATCCGGCCAAACTCGACGACCTGGAAGAGGCCGGCATCGAGGTGGTCGCCCGGGTGCCTCTCATAATTGAGAGCAACCCCCACAATGCCCGCTACCTTCGGACCAAGAAAGAGCGCCTCGGCCACCTGCTTTAGGAGGTTGACCGGTGATTCGGGAACACCACGGCCAGCTTACGGGCAACGGCCACCGGTTTGCCATCGCGGTGGCCCGGTTTAACGAACTCGTAACCCGCCGGCTCCTGGAAGGGGCCATCGACGCCCTGACCCGCCACGGTGTTCGACCGGAAGATATCGAAGTCGCCTGGGTGCCCGGTTCTTTTGAACTGCCGGTGGCCGCCCAGGCCCTCGCGGAGACGGGGCGCTTCTCGGCCGTCATCTGCCTTGGGGCGGTGGTCCGGGGGGCAACCCCCCACTTCGAATACGTGGCTTCGCAGGCGGCCGCCGGCATCAGCCGGGTCGGCCTGGAGAGCCGGCTGCCGGTCATCTTCGGGGTCGTAACAGCGGAGACCCAGGAGCAGGCCCTCGAACGGGCTGGAGGCAAGGTCGGGAACCGGGGGGCCGAGGCCGCCCTCGCCGCCCTCGAGATGGCTAATCTGCTAAGCTGGCTCCGGACCCTGAGTCGGACCGGCGGAGAAGCCGTCGATTGACCGTCATTGGTCCAGCTAATCGCTGGGGGCCCCGGCCGTTCCGCTTCAGCCGGGATTTGGGCGGGGTTCTGGACCTGATGGAGCTTGCGTTCGGCCAGGAGGCCGCCCGATTCCGGGACCTGCGTCTCCTGGCGAGCCTTGGGCCCCTCCTGCTACCCTTTGAGCCCCTCCTTCGGGAGGTCTGGCCTGGCCTCGTCTGGGACGAGGATGGGCGGGTTGTTGGCAACGTCAATTTCGCCCGGCTGCCTTACCTGCCCAGGGTCTGGCTTATCTTCAACGTGGCCGTCCATCCGGATTACCGGCGCCGGGGAATTGCCCGCCGGCTGATGAACCTCGCCCTGGAACGGGTCCGGCTCGCCGGAGGGGAGGTTGCTGTCCTCGATGTCGAGGCTGAGAATCTCCCGGCCCGGAACCTTTATTTAAGCCTCGGTTTTGAGCCCCTCGAGCGACTTGTCGAGTACCGGGGCCAGGCGCCTACGGTCGTGCCCGTTCGGAGCCCGAACATTCGCCCCTGGGGATTCCGGGACTGGCTTGGTCGCCGGGGTTTCTCGACCCTAAATGCCGGGACTTTACGGCGCCTGCGGGTGATGGAGTGGCAGGTCGGGGCATTGCTGGGGGCCCTCAGCCCGGCCGACCTGCTCCTCTACGGCCGCCGAATGCGGAGCTGGGTCTGCGAGGTTGATGGCTGGCTGCTGGGGTTTGGCCGTCTCGACCGGCCCGTCCTCGGCCGGGGTTCGCGGTTGACGGTCTGGCTTGCTCCCGGAATACCCGAAATGCTCGGCCACGACTTTCTGAGAACGGTCGCCGGGCAGGTGGGGGCAGGCCGGGCTGTGACCGTTCAGGTGGCCGCTGCCCCCGACCGGTTTGAACTCCCTGGGGAATGGGCCTTCCAAACCCGGCGGCGGCTCGACCGCATGTTTAAGTGGCTATAATAAGAGAGTGGTCCGGGCATTTTTAATCCGGCTTATATTGAACGCCGTCGGCCTCATCGCGGCCGCCCGGATTGTCCCCGGCGTTGAGCTCGACCTGAGCCGGCCCGAGACGGTTCTACTGGTGGCCCTGATTTTCGGCCTGGTAAACGCCTTTATCCGGCCCCTGGCCCTTCTCGTGACCTGCCTGATAAACTGGCTGACCCTGGGCCTCTTTACTCTGGTAGTTAATGCCGTAATGTTCTGGCTTACGGCCGAGGTTGCCCGGGCCCTGGGCCTCGGGTTCGGGGTTCGGGATTTTCTTGCGGCCTTCCTCGGGGCCCTGGCTGTCAGCATCGTGAGCATGGTGCTGTCCTCGGCTTTGCGGGGACTTGAAAGCAGCTAGCAGATCGGTTAAACTCGTGCGGCGACAGGAGGTAACGTGGCCGAACCGGCACAGCTGCCCGAAGCGCCATCCCCGGCCGCTCGCCGGCGGTGCGGAACCTGCTATTTTTACGACCCGTCGCCCCTGCGGGGCAAGGGCTGGTGCCGGCATCCCCTGCTTCGGGGTGAGCGGGAGCTTGCGCTGGTCGACCAGTACGACCACCGCTGTATTCAGATGCTCCACACTGATTACTGGCAGCCGGCTACCGTCCGGACCACCGGGGTTCCGCCGGAAGTTCACCGGGTGCGGAGGCGACACTCGATGCGGGTCTACGGGCTGATCGGCCTGGTGGTGCTGAGCTTTGGGCTGATAATCGCCGGCTACCTGGCGATTTCCGGACTGGCAGGCTCCCGCGGCGCCCAGCCGGCCGGCCCGCCCTACCCGGCGACGGCGAAAATCGACTTCTGGCTGCGGAGCGATGCGGCCGCGGGGGCCGAGCGGCTCGCCTTTGTCCCGATGGGGGCCCGGCTCGAGCTTCACGACAGCAAGGCTGGCGAGATCCTCGACCAGAACCTGGAATCCCCGGCCAAATGGTACAAAGTTAAAGTAGTTGCTACCGGGCAGATGGGCTGGGCCTACGTCGGCTGGGTCGAACGCCAGCCGTAGGCTGTCAGCTCCCGGCCTCGACGGTCCCCAGGATAACTGGCCGGGCCGGCGGCCGTCGTTCGCCGATGGTTAGGGCGTTGAGGACGGACGCGGCCGCGACCTCAGCTTCGGACTCAGTGCGGGCATGGACCTCAAAGATGGGCTCCCCTGGCGAGACCCAGTCCCCACGCTTTCGGTGGAAGATAAACCCGACCCGGTGGTCAACCGGGTCGCCCTTCTTTGCCCGGCCCGCCCCGAGCGTGACCGCGGCGCCGCCGACGGCCCGGGCATCTAGCTGGGTAATATAGCCGGCCTGACGGGCGGTTACCGTCCGGCGGACTGGGGCGGCCGGAAGCCGCTCCGGCTCCCAGACCAGGGCGGGGTCACCGCCCTGGGCCGCGACCAGGTCGGCGAGCTTGCCCAGTGCTGCCCCCTCGGCCAGGACTGCCCGGGCGGCCCGCCGGGCCGTCGGAAGGTCCGGGTAGCGGCCCGCCAGCGAGAGCATGCGGCCGGCGATCTCAGTACAGACTTCGACCAGGTCCTCCGGCCCCTCGCCTCGCAGGGTCAAGATCGCCTCCCTGACCTCGAGGGCATTGCCCACGGCCCGGCCGAGGGGCTGATTCATATCGGTGAGGACAGCCTGAACCTTCCGGCCCGCCTGCCGGCCGATTTCAACTAGCAGACGGGCCAGCCGCTCGGCCTCGGGCCGGCGCCGCATGAAGGCCCCACTGCCGACCTTCACGTCCAGGACGATGACCGGGGCGCCGGCTGCAAGCTTCTTGCTCATGATACTGGCTGCGATCAGGGGAATCGAATCGACCGTCGCGGTCGCATCCCGCAGGGCGTAGATTTTCGCGTCGGCCGGGGCGAGTTCAGGGCTCTGGCCGCTGATAACCAGGCCGATCCGGCCGAGCTGGTCAAGAAACTCCCGTTCCGAAAGCTCAACCCGGAGGCCCGGAAAAGATT
>JAUQQI010000177.1:0-3355 GCA_030549955.1 Chloroflexota bacterium | reverse complement strand
CCGGTGTGGCCTAGACCCCGGCCCGACATCTTTGCCACCGGTACCCCGAGGGCGGCGACCAGTGGGACCACGACCAGGCTGACCTTATCCCCGACGCCGCCGGTGCTGTGCTTGTCGGTCACAACCCCGAAGGCCGATAGGTCAAGCTGGCGGCCGCTGCGCACCATGGCCTCGGTCAGGCTGGAGGTTTCGGCCCGGGTCATGCCCCGCCAGCAGACGGCCATTAAAAAGGCGGCCATCTGATAATCGGGAATTTCGTCGTGGGTATAACCCGAAACCAAATAATCGATTTCGGCCGGGCTCAGTTCAAGCCCGACCCGCTTTTTGTAAATGAGGTCAACGGCCCGCATTGTCCCGACTGACCCCCAAAAGCATGTTCAGGGCGCGCAAAGTATACTCCGGAGACCTGGCCCGGCTTGCAGCCGAACGGGGCCGTATGCTATTTTTCGGCAGCAGATGGCGGGGACGTACAGCCGGGCTGAAGCGAGCATCCTTCCGGTCTTCGCCTGGGCCCATTTCAGCCACCATCTGGCGGTTGGGGGCCTGCTGCCGTTGTTGCCGGTTGTCCGGGATGAGTTCGCCCTGGATTACCTTCTGAGCGGGACCCTTGTTTCCGGCTTCTCCCTGGCCTACGGCTTTGCACAGGTTCCGCTCGCCTTTCTCATCGACCGGTACCGACTCCGCAAGTCTCTCATTATTGCCCTTGGGCTTTTCGGGGCCGCCCTCGCCTCCATTGGCATCGGCCTCTCGAATAGCTACGGGCAGATGCTTATTCTCCTCATCCTGATGGGGATTTTCGGGTCGACCTACCATGCCCTGGCGTCGTCGTTTCTTTCGGAGTATTTCCCGGCCGATAGCCGGGGCCGTTCGCTGGGTCTGCACGTGGTCGGGGGCAGCGCCAGCTTTATCGCGACCCCGGTCCTGGCCCTCGGCATCCTCAACCTGAGCGGGTCGTGGCGGGCGGCGTTTATCGGCCTCGGCCTGCCGGCTATCATTGCCGGTCTTCTCCTTATCTGGCTGGCTACCAGCCGGGAGAAGGCGATGGTCAGCAGCCGGCCGACGGTGACCCGGCTTCCGGTCCTGGAGGTGGTCCGGCTCATTGGCCTGCTTGCGCTGATTGCGGCGGTCATGCAGGTGGTGACCGGCGGCATCAACACGTTCCTTCCCCTTTACCTGGTCGACCGGCACGGGGTGCCGCGTGAGGTGGCCGGTGTCGCGGTGGGACTGGTTGCCGGGGCCGGCATCGTCGGGGCGCCGGCGGGCGGCATGCTTTCGGACCGGGTTGGCCGGAAGCCAGTCATTCTGCTCTCGGTCCTGCTCTCGGGGCCGCTCCTTTACCTGATAACCGCGGCGCCCCACGGCATCGGCCTCTACCTGCTCATTCTCCTCTACGGCCTGGTCATCAGCATGCGGATGCCGACGATGGAATCCCTTATTGCCGACGTGGTTCCGGCAGCCCAGCGGGCAACGGTGCTGAGCGCCTATTACTTCCTGGCCAACGAGGTCTCCGGGGTCGCAACGCCCCTCATCGGCCTTCTGAGCGACCTGACCGACCTCAACACCGCCTTTGTTGTCCTGGCCGTCTTCTCGGTCCTGGCTGGCGGGCTGGCGGCCCTCCTGCGGGGCGGTAAAGGGGGGCGGACGGCGGCACCTTAACGGAGAAGGGGGTGAGGAGCTCATGGACGGGTTTAAAGATTACTTTATTGCGGAGTTCGTTGACCAATACGTCTCCGGGCTCATAACCCGGCGGGAGGCCCTCCGAAAACTTGCGGCCGTGACCGGGTCGGCGGCCATCGCCAGCAGTATCCTGGCTGCCTGCACCCCGTCGCAGCCAGCACCCCGGCCGGGGCCGGTCCCGACGGCGCCTCCCACCCCTCAGGCCGGGGTGACCGTTCCGCCGGATGACCCGGCCCTTGAGGCGGCCAGTGTCAGCTTCCAGGGCGAGGATGGCGCAACCATTCTGGCTTACCTGAGTCGACCCCGGGGGGCCGGACCCTTCCCGGCGGTTATGGTCTGCCACGAAAATCGGGGGCTGGTCGAGCACATTAAAGACGTGACCCGGCGGCTGGCGAAGGCCGGCTACGTGGGCCTTGCTCCCGACCTGCTCTCCCGGGAGGGCGGGACCGAACGGCTCGACAGCGCCCAGGTGCCGGGGATCCTCAGCAATACCCCGCCGGCCAGGTTTGTCCAGGACTTTCAGGCCGCTTTTCGATACTTACAGGCCCAGCCCTTCGTCCGGCGCGACCGGGTCGGAATGGTCGGCTTCTGCTTCGGGGGTGGGGTGACGTGGCGGGTGGCCACGAAGCTGCCCGAGCTTAAGGCGGCGGTCGTTTTTTACGGGCCGAACCCGCCCCTCGAAGATGTCCCCGGCATTCAGGCCCCGGTCCTGGCCATTTACGCCGAACGGGACAGCTTCGTAAACCCGGGCATCCCTGCCATCGAGAACGCGATGCGCCAGAACGGCAAGGTCTTCGAGCGGGTCACCTACCCGAACACCGACCACGCCTTCCACAATGACACCGGGCCGAGGTATAATGCCGAGGCCGCCCGCGACGCCTGGGCCCGAACGCTGGCCTGGTTCGAGCGGTACCTAAAGGCTTGAGGCCCGGGGCCCTGGCGGGCGGCAGTGGGAGGTGGTACGGGTGATGGCTGAGCGTGAAGCAACAGTCCGGTCGGTCCGGATTCCGGCGGACGGGGCCGAACTTGCCGGCGACCTGGTGGTTCCGGCGGGGGCCACGGCCCTTGTTATCTTTGCCCACGGGAGTGGAAGCAGCCGGTTCAGCCCCCGGAACCGGTTTGTTGCCGGGGTTCTGAGTCAGGCCGGGCTGGCGACCCTGCTTTTTGACCTGCTTACCCCGGCCGAAGAGGACCTGGACCGCTATTCGGGCCGCTATCGGTTCGATATTCCCCTGCTCGCGACCCGCCTCGAGGCCGCAACGGTCTGGGCGAAGCAGGAGCCGGAACCGGCGGACCTGAAGGTCGGGTACTTTGGGGCGAGCACCGGGGCGGCCGCGGCGCTAATCGCCGCCGCTAACCGGCCCGGAGATATCGGGGCAGTCGTTTCCCGGGGCGGTCGGCCGGATCCGGCGGCCGACTATCTGGACCGGGTGCGGGCCCCGGTCCTGCTCATCGTTGGCGGCAACGACCGGGTTGTCCTGGAGCTTAACCGGCAGGCCCTCGGGAAACTCCGGTGCGAGGCCCGACTGGAGGTGGTTCCGGGCGCCGGGCACCTTTTTGAGGAGCCGGGCGCCCTCGAGCGGGTTGCCGAGCTGGCCCGGGACTGGTTTGAGACCCATCTTGTCGGGAAGCGGCCGGCTTAACGCCCCGGGCCCGGACGGCCCGGCTGGACGCCGGG
>JAUQQI010000268.1:5368-7963 GCA_030549955.1 Chloroflexota bacterium | reverse complement strand
TACGTCTCGGCCCTGGAGCTCTGCCGCCGGGTGGAGCCCTACAATATCCGCTGGTTTGAAGAGCCCCTTTACACCAACGACGTGAATCTGCTCCGCGAGCTCCGGGCCCACACCACCGTGCCCATCGCCGCCGGCCAGCAGGAGCACCGCTGGCGCCACCGGGACCTTATCGCCGGCGGGGCCGTCGACATCGCCCAGCCGAACGTCTGCTACGTGGGCGGCTACACCGAGGGCCGCAAGGTCGCCGACCTGGCCGACAGCTTTAACTTAAAAATTGCCAACGGCGGCGGCTGGCCCCACCACAATGCCCACCTCTACGCGGCAGTAGCCAACGGCTGGCGGGTCGAGTTCCACGTCCCGATGTGGTACACCGGCGAGGCCCTTTTCAAAAACACCTTCCGGCCCGAGGCCGGGTGGGTCGAGCTTCCTGACCAGCCGGGCCTCGGCTTCGAGCCGAACGAGGACGCCCTCCGGGAGTACGAGGAGAAGTAGCTATGCCCGCCTTCGACGTCGTCATTAAAAACGGCACCGTGGTCGATGGGACCGGCCGGCCCGGACGGCGGGCCGACGTCGGAATAGTGGGCGACCGGGTCGCGGCCGTCGGTGACCTGAGCGGGCCCGACGTATCCGCCGCCACCGTCATTGACGCCACCGGAAAGGTGGTCTGTCCGGGGTTCATCGACACCCACGTCCACTCGGACCTGATGCTCCTGGCCGAACCGGCCCACGAAGCCGCCCTCCGTCAGGGCGTCACCACCGAAATCCTCGGCCAGGACGGCCTCTCATACGCACCCCTCTCGGCCGAAAACCTGCAAGCATACCGCCGATACCTCGCCGGCCTGAACGGCAACCCCGACCTGGCCTGCACCTGGTCGACGGTGGCCGAATTCCGGGCCTGCTTTGACCGGACGGTAGCCGTCAACACCGCCTACCTGGTGCCCCACGGCGCCATCCGGCTCGAGGCGGTCGGCTTCAGGGATGTACCCCTGGTTGGGGAGGCCCTGGAGCGGGCCCGGCGGCTTCTGGCCCAGGGCCTAGAAGAAGGGGCCGTCGGTTTCTCGACGGGCTTGAGCTACTACCCGTGCTCCTGGGCCGACACCGACGAGCTGGTCGAGCTGTGCAGGGTAGCCGCCAGGTATGACCGGCCTTACGTAACCCACCTGCGGACCGTCTTCCGGGCCGGGCGCTTCGACCCGGTCGAAGAGGCCCTCGAGATCGGCCGCCGCTCGGGGGTGAAGGTGCACTTTTCACACTTTCGGACAGGTCCCCTCACAGCCGGCCAGGTCGAGCAGATCACGGCCCCCATTGACCGGGCGAAGGCCGCGGGGGTTGACTGCACCCTCGAAACCTACCCCTACCCGACGGGAAGCAGTCAGGGGGTGATGTTTCTGCCGCCGTGGGCCCATGACGGCGGTCCCGATGCCCTGCTGGCCCGGCTCAGGGACCCGGAGGCCCGCCGGCGGCTTGTCAAGGAAATCGATTACACCTACCTGGGTTCGGCCCGGGGCACCCGGGGCTGGGACGAAATCGTCTTCAGCCACCTGCCGAAGAACGCCGACCTGGTCGGGCTGACCTTCGCAGAGGCCGCGACGCGCCGAGGCAAAGAAGTTCCGGAGCTTCTCTGCGACCTCCTCCTCGAAGAGGAGTTCCGGGTGGGCTTCTGGGGGCTTCCGCCCGAGCCGGACCTTTGGGAGCAGATTGACCGGGACATAATGACGCTGCTTGCCCGGCCCGACTACATGGTCGGCAGCGACGGGATCTGGGTCGGCCAGCGGCCCCACCCCCGGGCGTACGGCTGCTTTGCCCGAATCCTCGGCCCGCTTCGCCGAAAGTACCGGGTCCCACTCGAACTGCTCATCAACCGGATGACGGCGGTACCGGCGGCCCGCTTCGGCCTTCGGGACCGGGGTGTGCTGGCCCCGGGCAAGTTTGCGGACCTCGTCGTCTTCGACCCCGAGACCATAAGTGACACCTCAACCTATGAGAACCCGCGCAGTTTCGCCGTCGGCGTGGGGTGGGTGCTTGTAAACGGCCGGGTGGCGCTGGCTGACGGCCAGCCTACGGGGATCCTGGCCGGCCGGCCCGTACCGTAACCTGACCGGTGGTAGAATAAGGCGGCACCAGGAAAATAACGGGTGGAGGCTGGCGATGGCTGAGGCTTATAAAAACTACATCGGCGGCCGGTGGGTCGATTCGGTCACCGAGCGCACTTACCCCAACATCAATCCGGCCACCGGCGAGGTCCTCGGCTACTTTCCCAGGTCCGGGCCTGAAGACGTGCGCCTAGCGGTTGAGGCCGCCCAGCGGGCTTTTGAAACCTGGCGAAAGGTTCCGGCCCCACGGCGGGCCGAAATTCTCTTCCGGGCGGCCGAGCTTCTGGTCAGACGCAAGGAGGAGTTCGCCCGGCAGATGACGATGGAGATGGGCAAGGTCCTGACCGAGGCCCGGGGCGACGTCCAGGAAGCCATCGACATGACCTACTTTATTGCCGGGGAGGGCCGCCGGCTCCACGGCTACACGACCCCCTCAGAGCTTCCGAACAAGTTTGCGATGTGCATCCGGATGCCGGTCGGGGTTGTGGGCTGTATCACCCCC
>JAUQQI010000268.1:0-5358 GCA_030549955.1 Chloroflexota bacterium | reverse complement strand
GGAACTTCCCGATGGCTATCCCGTCCTGGAAGATTATTCCGGCCCTGGTCTGCGGCAATACGGTTGTCTTCAAGCCCGCCGAGGACACGCCCCTTTCGGCCTATAACTTCGTCAGGACCCTTGAAGAGGCGGGCCTGCCGCCCGGGGTGCTCAACATGGTCGTCGGGTTCGGGGAGGAGGCCGGCGCCGCCCTGGTCGAGGCCCCCGGCGTCCGGCTCATCTCCTTCACCGGGTCCACCGAGGTCGGCACCGAGGTCGCCGAGAAGTGCGCCCGGCTCGGCAAGCGGGTTTCGTTGGAGATGGGCGGGAAAAACGCCATCATCGTCCTGGATGACGCCGACCTGGACCTGGCCCTCGACGGCATCGTCTGGAGCGCCTTCGGCACTTCCGGTCAGCGCTGCACTGCCGCCAGCCGGGTCATCGTTCAGCGGGGCGTCGTCGACGAGCTGACCGGCCGGCTGGTCGAACGGGCAAAGCGCCTCAGACTTGGCAACGGCCTTGACCCCGATACTGATGTCGGCCCGGTGATCAACGAGCAACAGCTCCGGCGGATTGCGGGCTATATGGACGTCGCCCGGCAGGAGGGGGCCGAGATCCTGTGCGGGGGCGAAATCGCCCGGGACGGCGAGCTTGCCAGAGGCTTCTTCTTCAAGCCGACGGTCCTCGGAAACTGCCGACCCGAGATGCGGGTCTGTCAGGAAGAGATTTTCGGGCCGGTCACCTCGGTTATCGTTGTCGATACCCTGGAGGAGGCCGCCCGGGTGAACAACGACGTCCCATACGGCCTGGTTGCGTCGATTTACACCCGGGACGTCAACAAAGCCTTCCGGTTTATCGAAGAAAGCTATACCGGCATCGTTTACGTGAACGCCGGCACCATCGGGGCCGAGGTCCACACCCCGTTCGGCGGCACGAAGGCGACCGGCAACGGCCACCGGGAAGGGGGCGAGCAGGTCCTCGACGTCTTCAGCGAGTGGAAGACGGTCTACGTCGATTACTCCGGTCGGCTTCAGCGGGCTCAGATTGACGTGGTGCCTGTCAGCGGGGGCTGAGGCCTTAGAGCCCCCGCCGAGGGCTAGGGTTCCGAGTAGCGCTCGATGGCCTCGACGCCGGCCTTGAGCCAGGATGGGTCGCCGGCGGCGTCGGCCGCGAGCCAGAAGTCGACGTCCCACATCCCCACCTGAGTGATGCCGCGGTTGAGGACGACCTGAACCAGGTCGCCGATGTCTTCGGGCGTAAACGAGAAATTACAGTCGGCGTGAAACTTGGCCCAGAGATCCGGCTCCCAGGGTGAACCCTGGAGCTCCGAGATGATAACTCCCTTGCCCCGCCGCTGCATCTCATTCCTGAGGATATCAAGCGTATTGTAATCGCGGGGGTGCTCGGCGTTCACCGGGAACTCGCCCCAGATGGTCGGCTGAACGACCTTCTTGTAAAGATGCAGGCCGAGCAGGTCCGCCTCTTCATAAAGGCTCCGGCGGGACGGGAACATCCACCAGGGGCCGATAGCCCAGCGGGCGAGGAACCGCCAGGGAACTGTTTCCCGGAGCTGATCCAGGAGCCGCAGGAACCAGGCACTCGGGACAAAGGTCGTCAAAACCAGGAGCTGGTCCGGGGCCAGGAGGCGGCGAACGTGGTTGCAGATGCTTACCAGGTAGTCTGGATGAAGGTAGCGAAAGAGTCCGTCATACATGACGGGGTCGAGGGCCTCGTTTTCAACGAAGACCCAGGTTCCGACCCGGTCGTAGCGTTTGAGGATTGCCTCCACGGCCCTAAAAATTCGCTCCTCTTCGGCTGGGGCCGGTCGGAACGGGCCGAACCTGGGGAGGTCCATTCCCCGGGGCGGGTAAAACTCCGGGTAGCCGGGGAGCTTCAGCCCCACCGACAGGTAAACCTCCCTGCCCCGACTCAGGGCCGCGTTGATGACCATGTCCGGCTGGCGGAAGCCATTCGGGTCCTCGGCGGCCGCGACCGGAACCCCGAACCGGTAGCCCTTAAAGGGGAGTTCGAGCAGCCGGTCCAGGACGCTTTCGAGGCGGGGCCGCCGGCCGGTCGCCTTCCGGTGGTAGTCTATCAGCCTGGAAAGGACGATGGTCGTAAAGAACCGGGCCCGGGGCGGCCGCCGGTCAGGAAGTCGGGGCCAGCCAACCAGTGGGTCGAGTAGCCGGTCATACTCGCCCAGGCGCAGACCGGCAAGAATCAGCCCGCCGGCGAAGACGGCGCTCAGAAATCTGCGCCGGCCCATCAGGCGGCTGTCAGGAAGGCGACCGGGGGCGGGCATCGGTCACGGCGACCGGCGAAGACGGGTCCGCAGCCACTTGAGGTCGTCGCGGCGAAGGTAAAACAGGCCGGCCGCCAGGACCCCGATGGTGACGACGCCCGGAACCACCCAGTCGGCCGCCGGCAAAACCCGGACCCAGTAGGCGTGGGCGAAGCTGTCGTGGACGAGCATGCCGCCGGCGACCCAGGCCAGGATGCCCGACCCGAGGTAGACAAAGCCGGGAAACCGGTCGAGGATGCTGGCCACGAGCCGGCCCCCGGCCATCAGAATCGCGATGCTCAGCACCAGCCCGAAAACCAGGACCGGAATGTTCCCCTTCGAGGCCCCGGCGATCGCCAGCACGTTATCCAGGCTCATGACGATATCGGCAATGACAATCGTTTGAACCGCCTCCCAGAGGCTCGTTGCGGCCTCGACGACGTGGGACTCCTGGGCGTGGGTGACCTCGACCGGCCGGAGAAGCTTGTAGGCGATCCACACCAGAATAAGGCCCCCAATAAACTGCAGCAGCGGCAACCCCAGAACCAGGGCGGCAACGGCCGTAAGGGAGATCCGCAGGGCCATGGCGCCGAAGGCCCCGAGGGCGATGGCAATATTGCGCTGGTGGCGGGGAAGCCGGTAAGCGGCCATGCCAATAACGACGGCATTATCGCCCGCCAGGGCTAAGTCGATCACTACGATGCCAAGGATGGCTGGGATGAGTTCAACCACTGCTGAGAGCCCGGCTCTCCGCCTTAGTCAGCAAATTTTATCACGCGGCTCAGCATCCCTGTGAAACGGGCTTTAACAACATTAGCTTCCGGGGTTCGGAGCAGGTAGAGGACAACCCAGTAGGCGAACAGACCCCCTCCACCCCCCAAGCCGACCTGCCCGAGGTACGCGGCCGTCCCATCCGGTAAAACGGCCGGCGTCGCGGCCGACAGGCCGGCCGCGACCGCCCCGGCCACCACCCCGGCCGCCAGACCCCGCCCCACCGCATCCCCCAGGGGCCTAAGACCATTGCCGAGGAGAGGCCGGGCGAGCCAGACCATGGCGACGGCGTGGGAAACCCACTGGACCGAGTTCGCCAGGGCCAGACCCGGCATCCCTAGGGGCCCGAGCAGGGCAACCGCCGCTACCGCGTAGAGGCCCACCGCAAAGACCCCGACCAGTACCGGGGTCAGGGTATTCTGCCGGGCATAGAAGGCGTAGATAAGCTGCTGATCCAGGGCAGCAGCCGGGAGGCCAGGCAGATAGGCCAGCAGCGCCAGGGCCGTCCGGTCGGTATCTCCCAGGCCAAACTGGCCCCGCTCAAAGAGCAGCCCGACCAGAGGCCGCCGCAGGACCAGCATAACGACGCCGATGCCCCAGGTAAGCAACCAGACCCACCGGACCATCGCGGTCAAGGTCGCCTCGTAGTCGGTCCGGGTCGCTTCGGCTGCCGCCTGCCGGCTCAGGGTTGGGAGGGCCGCCAGACCAATGGACCCGCCCACGAACCCGATGGCGAACTGGATGATGTTCGTCGCAAACCGCATCGCCGTCAGGTCCCCGGCCCCGGTAAAGGACGCCAGGTACGTATCAAAGGCGACCCCGGCCGTCGAGACAAGCAGGCCCAGGAACACCGGGATATACAGGCGAAGAATCTTCCGCAGGCCCGGGTGAGACGGGTCAAATTCCGCGCCGAATTTCAGGCCCCGCAGGCCGCCGGCCTGCCAGACCCCGTGGGCAACCGCCCCGACCGTAAAACTTATCGCCAGGGCCGTGACGCCGACGGGCCGAAAAACGACCGCGCTTAGCCCGAACACCAGGTTAAGGACCGCCGCTCCCAGGCTCGGAAAGACAAACTGCCGCCGGGCAACGCTGATCCCGGCCAGCAGGCCCCCGAGCGAAAGGCACGGCAGGACCGGGGCCATCAACCGTAACAACTGGCCGGCCAGGGCCCGGTCCTCAGGGCTGTAGCCGGGCAGGATAAACTCGGCCAGGGGCATCGCGAAGACCCAGAGCAGGGCTGTGACCACGGCCAGCACCCCGGAAACCAGTATCAGCAGGGTGCTGATGAGGCGGCTACCCTCCCGGGGATTTTCTTCCAGGTAGTTGGTTATGACCGGGACCAGGGCGGCCGTCACGACGCCTCCGACCAGCAGGTCATAGAGGGTCGTCGGGACCCGGGCCGCGGCCGTAAAGAGGTCGGTCTCCCGGGTGCGGCCGTAGAGGGCGGCGATTATCTGCTCCCGGACGAGCCCGAGGAGGCGCGAGCCCAGGGCCCCGGCCATCAGAATCAGGCTGGCCGTGGCGATTCGCATCAGCCCCAGCGTTCGACGATTTTCCGGATGATCCCGGAGGTCGAATAGCCGGCCACCAGCTCCAGGGTCCGGACGTCGCCGCCGTAGCCCCGGACAATTTCGGCCTCGGGCCAGCGCTCGGGTCCGGCCCCAGCGTAGTCACCGCCCTTAACGTAAACATCCGGGCGGATGAACCTGACAAGTTCGGCGGCGGTATCCTCGTCGAAGACCACGACAAAGTCCACCGCCTCAAGGGCTGCCACCACCTCGGCCCGGGCCTGCTCATCCTGTACCGGCCGGCCAGGCCCCTTCAGCCGCCGAACCGAATCATCCGAATTGAGCCCGACGATAAGCACATCCCCGAGGGCCTTTGCGGCGGCCAGGTAGCGCACGTGGCCGGGGTGCAGGAGGTCAAAGACACCGTTCGTGAAGACCAGCTTTCTGCCGGCCGCCCGGAGGCGGTCGAGAACCGGCCCGAGCTCGGCCCGGGAGACCACCTTACCCACTGCTAAGACTTATCCCGGTTGTCCAGAGAATCGCCAGGAGAACGCCGACCACGAGGGCCAGCTCAAGCCCCTGGCGGCGGTCGAGGGTGTGGGTCAGGTGGGCGCCGGCGAGCTGGGTAAGACCGAAGAACGCCAGCATAAGCGTCCCGCCCCCGGCCACAGTGCTGATCGGCCAGTAATTCAGGGCCCAGGTCAGTTCCCCCATGACCAGAAAGATGACCAGGTAATAGACCCAGCCGCTCCGACCCGCCGGCTGGTGGCCCGCCCGCAGGGCGGCCCAGAGCAGGGCGCCCACCGCCCCGGTCCCCGT
>JAUQQI010000099.1 GCA_030549955.1 Chloroflexota bacterium | reverse complement strand
TTGGTTATCCGGAAGAACCATTGCTCCAGGTCGCGTTTGATAACCGGGGTGCCGCACCGCTCACAGGTTCCGTCAATTACCTGCTCGTTGGCCAGGACTGTCTGGTCCTTTGGACACCAGTTTACGGGGGCGAGGGCGCGGTAGGCTAGCCCGGCTTCGTAGAACTTCAAAAAGAGCCACTGGTTCCATTTGTAATACTCGGGCAGGCAGGTCACGACCTCCCGGGACCAGTCGTGGGCGGGGCCCATCGACCTGAGCTGCCGGCGCATGTTCTCGACGTTGCGCATTGTCCAGGTGTGGGGGTGGATACCGTAGCGGATGGCGGCGTTCTCGGCCGGCAGGCCAAAGGCGTCGAACCCCATCGGGTACATGACGTTGTAGCCCTGCATCCGCCGGAAGCGGGCGTGGGCGTCCGACGGGGCCATCGCGTACCAGTGGCCGATGTGCAGGTCGCCGGAGGTGTAGGGGAACATTGTAAGCATGTAAAACTTGGGCCGGGACGGCTCCTCAACGGCCCGGTAAATGCCGTCGGCTTCCCAGCGCTCCTGCCATTTCGGTTCGATTTCCTGTGGCCGATACCTTTCGACCATTGGACGCACCTCCGCGTGAAATTTAAAGCTCCCGTCCCTCGGGACGGGAGCTCTGGTCGGCTTCGACTCCCGCGGTACCACCCGAGTTGACGCTGGCCCGGCACCTCGGGCCAGCATCCCCTCAGCCGCGCTAACGGGCAGACCCGGCCCGACCTACCGGCCCAGCAGGGCGTTCAGTCGGGCTGCTCAGGGGCGAGTTCGGGGGCGTACTCTACCGGGCTTACACCGGACCCCGGCTCGCTGAAGAGCACCGGCCGCCCTACTACTCCCCGTCGCCGCAGTCAAATCTCGGGCTTTCCGTCTAACGGATTATCATACCAGCCCCGACCTGTCAAGGTCCGCCCACCGGGCTGGTATTCCGGTCGCGGGGAAACCGGCAGCAGGGCGCAGTCCGACGCACCGGCCGGCAAAGGCCGCAGTGACGGCCACTCATACCACCCGAAGCCGCTTTCCGCCCGGGGTCTCGCCTGGCGGAAGGCAGAGGAGTAGCCGCTCGGGAACAACCCGGCCTGGTTCCCTAAATGTCCGGGCGGGGTCGGGCAAGGGCGCCGAGCAGCAGGCCCGCCGCTCCAGGTGAGGGACGCCAGCGGCCCGAAAAGCAGTCGGGTCCCTGCCTGGGGCCGGTCGGAGATAACCTTAAGGCCGACGACCTGCCTGGCAGGGGGGGTCGGCAACCCGGCCGAGGATTCCGACGAGATGAAGGGGGGTGCCGCCGGTTGCACCAGGCTGCCCCGAGTCACCCAGGACACGCCCCGGCCGCCAGAAGGCGGCAAGGCCCCCGCCGAGGGCCATCGCCGCTGGCCGAAGCCTGCTGCGGCCGGGAGGGCGGCGCCAAAATCATGTCTTTGCTCCAGCCTGAATGTGGGGTGCCTCGGAGTTTCCGGCGAAGAATGCCATCGCCTATCATATCTCCGGGGTACAGGACCATGAGCTCAGCCGACGGGAGCAAGCTGGTTGGGGGTCGTGTTGCGCCGGTGGTTCGGCTGCTGCGGCTGGCAGACCAAGGGGCGGCCGGGCCGGTGGGGGGCTCGCCGTCAGGCCAAAAGCCGGCCGGAAATTTTGCCGGACCGGATACCTTTTGGGCTGGCGGCACTGGGGGAAGAAGTCTTTCGCCGGCAAGGCCGGTCGCTATCGGCTTTGCCCGGCCGGTTGCCGTGCCCCATAGTCCCCGGGGCGGCTGTGGACCCGGCCCAGCTCAGCCGGGACGCCTCAGGCTTGGGGAAGCTGGAGGCCGGGGAGCTGAGGCTTCCAGGTGGCCGGCCTTCTCCGAGCCGGCCCTTGCGCCCGATGAAGTCTCTGGCTGACGGACCCACCGGCGCCGGCAGGTCCCGATGGCCTGGCGAGTCTTTCTGGCCACCGTCCTTGCAGCGGCGGGGGTGGCTGTCCTGGCCCGGACGGCCGCCGACTACAGTCGGGCCGTCCGGGCCATTCATAGCCTGCGGGCGCTGGTTGATGCGGTGGAGGTTCGCGATTCCCGCATAGTTATGACCGGCCGTATCCGCAACAATTCCGACCTGACCTTGCGGCTTGACAGTATGACGGTTCGGTTCTGGCTTAACGGCCAGCCGGTCGGTGATGGTCGGCTGGATTTCGCCGGTCGCCCACTGCCGCCCGGTGGGGACACCGATTTTACGTTGACCGGCAACATTGACCCCGACCGGCTGAGCTACGTGCGGAGCCAGCCGGAGGCCGGCCGGACCTGGGAACTCGATGGACGGCTCGCCGGCTATCTGCCTTTTGGGGCCGAGCGATTCTCGGTTCCCCTGCGGGGGGCATGGTCCCGGTGACCTGGGGACGGAAATTCCTGCTGGCCGCCGCGACCCTTTACCTGGGTCTGGCCTGCGGCTTGGCCGGGGCCAGCCTCATTGTGGCCGCTTCGCCCTTGCTCGGCCCATATGCCCCTTTGCAGCTCCCCGGTGACCTGGCCTTCGGGTTCCCCTTCATGGCGGCCGTTCTTCTCGGCGCAACTGCCTCCGACTGGCGGATGGCCCTGGCCGGGACACTGGCAATGACCCTCACCGTGGGAGCCGCCATAGCCGCGACCTTTCTGACCCCTGCCCTGCTCGGGTATACCCCGGAGCGGGGCGCCGCCCTGAACCTGGCCGTCCAGCAGGCCTTCGGGGCCGTCGTTGCAACCACGTTCACCGCCGGTCCAGGCCTGCTGGTCGGGCTGGGACTTGGCCATCTCTGGCGGGGACAGGACTGGGCCGGGCCTACGGACGGACCGTGACGGTGCCGAGGACCACGTAGTCGGGCGGGTCCTGGCCAACGGCCGGCACGGGCCCAGCCCCGTCCCGGAAAAATCCGGCGACGACCCTGTATTCCCCTGGGGGAGTATCGACGGGGACGAGAATTGCGCACCTGTCCGTCACCGTCGTCCCAACCGACCAGGCCGAGGTTGGTCGAGCGCCGAATGCGGGCGGGGCGTGACGGCCGAGGACAACCCGGCCGTCGGGCCCGACCAGGTGGACGAACCAGTCGTAGTCGGCGTCGGGACGCCGGTCGGCCCGGAAGTCAAATTCGAGCCGAAAAGCCGTTCCTGGCCGGACCCGGTTGGTCTCGAGGGCGAACCCGGTTAGCTCAATCCCGTTTTCCCATAGGTAGCTGACCGACTGGCGGCCCAGCGCAGTGGTCGGTGGAAGGTATCCGAAAACCTCGTAACTTCCGACCCAGCCGGCCGCAAACCGGTAGGCCCTGGTGTTGAGCCAGAATTCGAGGTCCCGACCCGACTCGCCGGGCGGCAGATGGGACCGGTCGACGACCAGCCAGACCGCCCGGGAACCCCGGGAGGATTCCAGGACCCCATCGAATCCGGACCGCTGGTAGGGCGAATACCAGTGGTGGACGAACCGCCCCTTTACCAGCCCGAGCCAGTAGTGAATAAAGAATTCATTCGACACCGTCACCAGGGTAAACGGCTGGCCGGCGGACCCAACCCGGTCAGCAAGCTGGCGGGCCTCGCCCAGCGAGAGGCCCGGGAAATCGCGGGTCAGCGCGGCGCTACGGCCGAGCAGACCGGCGGTCAGCACAACCGTGAGCCCGAGACTCGTTCCGACCACGACGGCAGACCGGCTGGTCCGCCGGCTGAGAACCATCAGACCGGCCGCGGCAGCTGTCCCGAGGGCAAGGCCCGGTCCCAGAAAGGCATCCCGGACGACGGACCCGTCGGCCAAACGGTGCCACCAGACGAAATCGACCTGGTCCGGGGTCCAGCTACGAAGCTGGTAGACCGCTGGCGACCGGTGCCAGAGGCGGAAGTCGTACCAGGGCAAGTTCGGGTCGGTGGCCCAGTCGAACTGGAGCACGGCCTGGTCCCAGGCCCCGGCGACTACCGCCAGCTGGACCGGAAAGCTTAACAGCAAGGCCGCGACCCCCAGAATTCTGCCCGCCCGCCCGATCCCGTCAACCAGGGCCGCGACCGGCAGGGTGAGCAGGGGAAGCAGGGGCACCATAAAGCGGGGCCCCCAGGTGAGGCCGCCGTACCAGGCGTCGTAGCCGCCGTAGACGAGGAGGGTAACCAGCACCGTTCCCAGGGCCGCGCTAGCAACCGGCCGGCTCCGATTCCAGACCCCAACCCAGCCGGGCACGGCGAGCAGGACCAGCGGCGAGAAAAAGAGTAAACCCTTGGCCGGACTGAAAAGCTGGCCGTAGGTCCGAACCAGAATATTCGCCGGGGAGTAATCCGGCAGGATTCGAAGCAGGTCATCGAGGCCAAACCGCCAGGCCGCGACCGCGACGGCCCCCATTAGGGCGACCAGTCCCGCCGCAGCTAACCGTGCCGTTCCGCCGGACTTTGGTTTGGTCCCGAACACGAGGGCGGCGGTGAGGAAAGCCGGCAGGGCGGCCGCGGCCGTCACCTTAATAGTCGCTGCCCCCAGGAGGAACAGAATCCAGACGCCGGCAAGACCCGGCCGGCCCGACCGCTGCCAGCCGACAAAAGCGCCCAGGGCCGCGACCCACGCAAGGCCGACCGCCGGCTCCCGCAGAAACGTCCGGGCGTAGGGCCAGGCCATCGTCGCCAGACCGAAGCCCAGGCCTGCTACCAGAGCGCCCTTCGGCCTGAAGCCCAGCCCTCGGGCCAGCAGGAAGAGACCCGCTCCGGCCAGGGCCGTCACGAAGACGTTGACAAGCATGACGGCATGGATCGTGTTCACACCGGACAGGCTCCGGGCGAGGGCATAGAGGGGGGCCGCGAGGACAGCCTGGCCGGGCTCGACCTGGCCGACCGGGTTGTGTATTTTCGCGAACTCGAGTTGGGGCGTGGCAGGCCGGCCGACCTGGACCAAGCTTTCGGCCACGGCATAGATCGCAAATTCGTCGATGGACCCGAACCGGCCCCCGAAGGTCAGCAGGTAAACTGATGCCAGGAAGGCAAAAAGGGCGGCGGCGGTCGCCAGGTCGGTGCCCGGGCGCCGGTCAGCTGCGACCATGGTCCCCGAAACCCTGCACGCCCGTGATTTTAACAGAAACGGGCCAGGGCCGGGCTCCAGAAAGCCCGGGCCGCCGGAACTTCGCCGTCCCGGCGGCCCGAGAAGTGCGTCGGCTGTGAGGCTGGCTCAGTGTTCGACGATGTAGAGCGAATCGTACATTCGGACGAAGATGTTCCAGTTCGGCCGCCAGTCGCCGTCCATGGTCTTCGGCATGCCCTTAACCCACGGCTTAAGCAGGCCGACGCCGAGGGGATAGTAGACAAAAACGAAGGCGGCGTCCTCAAGCATAACCTCGTCAGCTTTCCAGTACATCTCCGCCCGCTTCTGCCGGTCGACGATGCCCTTCGCCTCGCTGACGAGCTTATCGTACTCATCATTGGACCACTGGTGCCGCTGGCCGGTGGTAAATTTCGAATAAAAGACCTGGTACTGCTGGTTGTTCGGGTCGGGGTAGTCCATATACCAGCGGATCCAGACGGTCTGCAGCTTGTGCTCCCAGAGCTGGCCCCGGAAGGCCCGCGGCTCCATCACCTCTAGCTCCACATTCATGTTGAGGTTTTCTTTGAGCATCTGGATGATGGCTTGGGCCGCCGCCTTCGGGGCGTCACCTTCCTCCCGCATGTAAATCTTAATGGCTGGCCAGTTGCGCCCGCCCTCGTATGGGCTCCCCTGAAGATACTTGAGGGCATCCTTGCCTTCGTATTTAACGAGGGGGTGGTCCTTTGTAATCTTGGGGTTAAAGCCCCACCAGCCCGGCGGGTTGAACGTGTAGGCCGGGCGGCCAAGGCCCTGCAGAACGGCACTGGCAATCCGCTCCCGGTCGATGGCGTGGGCCACGGCCTGGCGGACGCGCTTGTCGTCCCAGGGCTTGTATTTTACACCGAGCTCCAGGTAGAAGGTGCCGACCAGGTCGAATTTGATAATCTCTTTCGAAAGCTTCGGGTCGGCCTGGACCCGCCGCCACTCCCCCAGAGGTACCCGCCAGTGCCAGTCGATCTCGTTATTCTCATAGGCAAGCTGGCTGGCTGCCGAGCCGATGACGGGAACGATTATCCGTTCGAGCTTGATCTCCTTCGCCTTCCAGTAGTTCGGGTTCTTGACGACCTCGTAGACCTTGTCATGATCCCAGCGGACGAGCTTGAACGGGCCGTTGCTGACGACCTCGGGCACCTTGTTCGGGTCGGTCCAGGCGTCGCCATATTTCTCGACCGACTTGCGGTGGGACGGCAGGGCAGCAATGTACGAGGTGAGTACCGGCCAGTAGCCGCGCGGGCCCTCCAGCTCGCAGACCAGGGTATAGTCGTCCTTGGCCTTAACCCCAATGGCGTTGATATCAGTGACCTTCTTCTGGTTGACGGCCTCGGCATTTTTGAGGTCGTAGAGAAAGCCGGCATAGGGTGCCGCCGTGCGGGGGTCAAGCTGGCGCTTGAAAGACCACTCGAAGTCGTGGGCCGTTACCGGGTCGCCGTTCGACCAGCGGCTGTCTTTGCGCAGGTAAAAGGTCCAGACAGACCCGTCGGCGTTCGGCTCCCAGCGCTCGGCGATGTCGGGTTTTACTTCGAAGTTGGGGTCGAACATGGTCAACCCGGCGAAAAGGTTAGCAAATCCCCCGCAGTAAAGGTCCTTGTTAAAATCGTGGCTTGCCGGGTCCTGCTCAGTATTGGTCCGAAATACCTGCTCCTTTGCCAGCTTTTCGCCCATCTCCTCCGGACGCGGCTGCTGAGGCTGCTGGGTCGGGGCGCAAGCGTAGCCGCCGGCGGCCGCAGCCGCGGCGACAATGGCTAAAAAGTCCCGCCGCCCAAGCCGAACCGCTTCAAACCGCCTGGCCAGAAGCTTAAGCTGCTCTTCATCTTCCCACCAGCGGAAAATATCCGGCATTCCACCTGCCTCCTTTCCCTGAATTTAACTTCTGCCCACTTTAGCGCCCGGTTTTGACACGATGATAGCTAATTCGGGCAGACGTGTCAAGTTCCGGTATTGCATCGCCAGCTGACGAGATGTGTGGCTTTGGCTACTCGTTCATTCGCGGGTCCAGGGCATCCCGTAACCCGTCGCCGAAAAACGTAAACGCCAGCATCAGCAGTCCGATGGCCAGAGCCGGAAAGAGCGACATATGCCAGTATGACCGGATGTACTGCTGGTACTCGCCGACCATCTGGCCCCACGATGGTGTTGGCGGGTTAATGCCGACCCCGATGAAGCTGAGGGCTGCCTCGGTGAAGATGGCCTGGGGGATGCCGAAGGTAACGGCCACAATGATGGGCGTAAGGGCGTTCGGGAGCAGGTGGCGCATAATGATCCGGCCAGTTGATGCCCCCATTGTCCGGGCCGCCTTAACGAACTCTTTTTCCCGCAGGGAGAGCACCTGGGCCCGGACGAGCCGGCTCAGGGTCACCCAGCCCACCAGGCCGATGGCGATGAAGATGTTAAAAAGCCCCTTGCCGAGCATGGTCATTATCAGGATGACAAACAGCAGGGTTGGGAAAGCATACATGATGTCGACGAACCGCATGATAGCCGTGTCGAGCTTGCCGCCGTAGTAGCCGGCGATGGCCCCGATGGGTACCCCGATGAGCACGACGATAAACTGGGCGACCAGCCCCACGGTCATCGAAACCCTGGCCCCGTAAATCATCCGGCTGAGCATATCCCGCCCGTTCAGGTCGGTCCCCAGGGGGAATTGGGCCGACGGGTACTCGGCGATGTGGTCCCAGAACTGCTCGGCGTAATCATGAGGGGCGACCACCGGCGCAAAGATCGCCAGGAACGAGAAGAAGGCAATCACGGCCAGCCCGAACATAGCCAGCCGGTTCCGGACGAGTCGCCGCAGGGCGTCCCCCCAGAGGCTGGCCCGCCGGGCGGGCACCCATTCCAGCTCCTCTTCAACCGTGACCGGTGCGGCGATGGCCCGTTCAAGCCGGGCTCGCGGGTCGGCTTCGAAGAGTTGCATCTTCGGCCCTC
>JAUQQI010000296.1 GCA_030549955.1 Chloroflexota bacterium | reverse complement strand
CAGGACGGCGTAAAGCATCGAGTCGCCGAGGAGGCTTAAGGCCGCCGTAATCGAAACGGCCAGGAGAGGCTGGGGAACCATTATTCGGCATCCAGGCCGAGAAATCCTGAGCCGAGCATCCGGGCCATCTCCAGGGCCGCGGCCGGCCGCCCCAGCTCCGCCGCCCGCGCGGTCATCCCGGCCCGGTAAGCCGGGTCGGCCCGCAACCGCTCGAGTTCGGCTTTAAGTTCCCGGGGCTTGAGACCCATCCGCCCGGCCCCAGCGTTGACGACGTAGGCGGCATTGCCCTCCTCGTGGCCCGGAATATAGCTGATAAAGATGAGGGGCTTGCCGGCGGCCAGGCCCTCGCCGATGGTCATCGGTCCGGCCTTGGTCAGGATGACGTCGGCGGCCGCCATCAGCTCCCAGATGTTCTCGACAAACCCGTAGACCCGCATCCGGGGGTCAGCCTGGGCCGCAAGCCGCCGGTAAAGGGCGCGATTGCGGCCGCAGACCACGAGAATCTGGGCGTCGGGGCAGGTCTGGCGGGCGATCCTGACAACCCGGCCGATCTTACCAACCCCTTCGGCCCCGCCGACGACGAGCAGGGTGAACCGGTCCGGGTCAAGGCCCAGGTTCATCCGGGCCTGGGCCGACGACGGCCGGTTCAGGGCGAACCGAATGTCAACGGGGAGGCCGGTCAGAACGACCCGGTCAGGCGGCAGGCCGTGGCGGACGAACTCCTCCCAGGCCGGTTTGCTGGCGGCCGTATAAAGCTGAAAGCCCGGATACCGCCAGCCCGGGTGGACCACCACCAGGTCGGTGTAAACGACAGTCAGCGGCAGGCGGGGATTGACCTGGGGCCGGGCCCGGACGAGCAGGGGGTTGGCCAGGGGGTGGACTGAGACAACCAGGTCCGGACGGGCCTCGGCGAGGATTCGCCGCACCTTCGGCAAGAGGGCCGGAGCCGCCGCCCGGACAACGGCTTCGAAACCCGCCTTCTGACGGAAGACGTGCCAGATCACGGCCCACAGGGCCGGCGAGTAGACCGTTATCGGCCCGTAAAGGTCGGTGAGCTTCTCCCAGACAGTCCGACGGCCGCTCCGGAAGATGTCAACAATCTCAACCTGAACGTAATTGTCATATAAATAGCCGAAAGCCCGGGCGAGGGCCAGCGCAGCGCTCCGATGGCCCCCACCGGTCTGGGACATAACAATAAGCACGCGTCGCACGGGTTCCAACGGTTATTTTAACCAAATCGGACCGGGCGCCGCCCGGACAGTCGCTCACCGCTGCCCGAGCACGGCCGGAAGCCAGCCCAGACAGCAGACCGGGCTGAGCCGGCCGGGGGAGGGCTAGGAAGTGGGCCGAAATGGTCCGGTGACAGCCGGCAGGCGCTCCAGGGCCCAGCCGGCCTTGACGGCCGGCTGGGCAGGAGAATACGGCGTGTCAGTGCCGTAGCTCAGGGCCGCAACGACGGTGCCATCGGGCGCCGTTAAAACTAGCCGGTCCCCGTCGTTGTTCAGGCCGTTGCCAATGCGGCCGGTGGGCATGACGACGAGTACGAAGCTCCCGTCGGTCGGGGACGAAACCGCCATCCTAGTGGCTGCGATGAGGGCCACACCCCCGGCCGGGATAGTCGCCTGGGGCAGCGGGTCTGACCGGGCATTGTCGGCCAGGGTCCAGCCTTCAAGGTCGATGGGACTGACGGTCGCATTGACCAGTTCGACCCATTCGCAGTCAGTGCCGCAGCCGGCAATGCCGGGGTCGTAAAGAAGCTCGTTAAAGACCAGGCTGCCGGGCTCATAGTGGGTCGGAGTCGGGCTCGGCACGGGCTGACCAGGAGAAGGGGTTGCTGTAAGCTCGGGCGAAGGCTCAGGCATCGGCTCTCCAATGAGCCGCAGGCTAACCGCATCGCGGAACATGGTGGCCGTCGAACTGCCGGCCATCGGCCCGAACCAAACCCTTACCCGGACACTCTGGGCGGGGCCGTCAATGGTTACCTGGCCGCTCAGAAGGTTGGCCGTTCCGGTATAGACCAGCCGGTAGTCCCGGATAAATGAACCGGTGGCATCGCCGGCCTCGTACCATTCGGCAATGACCTGGATGCTACCGACGCCGTCCCCGCCCATAGCCCAGGCCGAAAGCTCGTAGGTGCCAGCGCCCGGTGCCGGGAAAACAACCTGCCACAATTCCCCGTCCTGGCCGTCGTTCACCGTAAGCTTTGCGGCGTAGCTGCCGCTGTAGCGGGGTTCCGAAACTTGCTCGACCCGGAGATTGGGTGTGCCATACCAGGGCGTCCCAATGGGGCCTTCAAAACCGCCGTTCACGAGGAGTTCTGACCCCTGGCCGGCCAGACGGTCGGACACCCGGGGTTAAGAAAAGGCTCACCCCCAGCATGGCAACGAGCAAAACCAGGCCGGGACGCAGACCGCCGTTCAAGAAGCCGCCTCAGCCTGTCGGACGCAGTTGCAGGCATTTTAAAGGACGGTCGGATGGCAGGTCAAATCATGAAAATCAGCCACCCCGGCCGCGGGTCAGCCCGAGCCGCCAGAGGGCTACGGCTGCGGCCCCCAGGACCAGCGCAATGCCGCCGACCAGGAGGCCGGTGGGGAGGCCGGGGGCAGACCCGGTGGTAGCGGCCGGGGGTGGGGTAGCGGTGGGCGTCGGCGGGGCGGGGCTGGGGGTAAAAGTCGGGGTTGGGTGCGCCGGGGTCGGGCTCGGTTCGGGGGTGGGGGTCGGAGACGGCGGAAGGGGTGTCGGGGCGGACGGCACCGGCGTTGGGGTCGGCCTGGCAGGCGCCGGCGTTGCCGTCGGACGGATTGGGGTCGGGCTCGGGGCCGGTCCCCTCACAACCACCACCCCGGCCATCCCGACCCCGCCCGGTCCGCCATGGGGCACGCAGTAATACGGGTAGGTTCCCGGCCGCTGAAACGTAAACCGGAACGCACCGCCTGGCGGGATCAGGCCGGAGTCAAAGCTCCCATCATCGGCCGTAACCGTATGGGCAAAGGCGTCCTGATTGACCCAGATAACGGTCATTCCCGGTGAGACGGTGACGGTTCGGGGGTTAAAGGCGATATTGCGCATCTCGACCGTTACTTCCTGAGCCGCCGACCGGGCATCAGCAAGGGGCAGAAGCCAGACCCCGGGCAGCAGGATTCCCCCGATAAGTAAAAAGCACGATGCCAGAAGCCGGAGCCGGCCGGGCAGTCTCGGCACTTTCCCCATCCTCTAAAATTACGACCCGGGTCCCCGGCCGGATTCAGTCCTGGGGGGAGGTTGATGGCGGGCTGGGCAGGACTGCTTCGACCCTGGCGAACCGGAGGGCGCCCTAACAGCTTACCAGAACTGCAATTCGGGGGCGCGGTAAATCCGACTGGCCTCGTCAGGCGTATTTAATG
Organism: Chloroflexota bacterium; assembly: GCA_030549955.1. GTDB lineage: Bacteria > Chloroflexota > Dehalococcoidia > JAUQQI01 > JAUQQI01 > JAUQQI01. The sequence continues at coordinate 4,747 of JAUQQI010000296.1, read as the reverse complement.
GGTAGGAAAAGGTCCCAGGGGAAAGGAGGTGAGGTGTAGCGCCGCAGCGCTCAACCCACCGGCAGTCGATTCCGGTCAAAACTCTGATTGGAGAGGGATTAACAGGAGATGGTTAGGCTTTTCGGCCGATTTCTGGTTCTGGTCGTTACTTTACTGGTAACCTTCCTGCCAGTAATCCCGGCCTATCCGGCCATTCCGACCGCCGGGGCCCAGCAGATAACCGTCGATATGCGCAATATATCCTTCAGTCCCCGGATGATAACGATTTCGCCGGGGACGACAGTCGTGTGGGTGAACCAGGACCCGGTTGCCCACACCGTCACGGCTGACGACGGGAGCTTTGACTCGGGCCTGATTCAGCCGGGCGGCATGTACCAGCGCACCTTTAACCAGCCTGGGACGTATCCGTATTACTGCCGGCCCCACGGTGGCCCGGGCGGCCAGGGGATGTCAGGCGTCATCGTCGTTCAGGCGCCCCAGGCCCCGGCCCCTGCACCTGCCCCCACTCCTGCCCCGCCGGCCGCTGCCCCTATAACGCCCGATTGGCCCCCGGTAATGCTCGAGATGCGGGCCACCCGGACCGGCAACCAGGTCACTTTTGTCATGCTGGTTAGGAACCGCAGCACTCGCACCTACAGCTACGAGCTGAAGGCCCGGATGCCTTCAGGCTCGCGGCTCCTGTTCTGTCAGTACGGCACCCACCGGACCGACTGGCGCCAGTGCGGCCTGGACGGCCAGGGCAATATCGGCTGGAACAACCCCGGCGGCATCCGGCCCGGGGCCGTGGTTGGACCCTACACGTTCACGGTCGAGGTCCCAGGGGCATCGGCTTCAAGCTACGCCTGGGTGAATTTCTATAACAATTCACCGGCCGGGGAGTGGACAAGCGCCCTGGTCATCTCGCCGGCGCCGGCCGCGGCCGCCACCGTCCGGACGGCCAGCACCGGCCTGGGAACGGTCCTGGTCGATGACCAGGGCCTCACCCTCTACATGTTCGCCCGGGATAGCCGCCAGCCGCCCACGTCGAACTGCTACGGGACCTGCGCCATCAACTGGCCGCCGTTGCTGACGACCGACCGACCCATTGCCGGTCCCGGCGTAAGGTCCGAACTCCTCGGGGTCATCACCCGGGCAGACGGGACCCAGCAGGTAACTTACAATGGCTGGCCCCTCTACTACTGGTTCCAGGACGCCCAGCCCGGCGATACCCGCGGTCAGAACGTTGGCGGTGTCTGGTTTGTGCTCCGGCCGGACGGCACCCCGGTCCGGTGAAGGATAACACGGCCACCGAGAAAGGGGATGCGGCCGGCAGGCGCCGGCCGCATCCTTTGCTAGCGGGTTTTGACAGGCAGGGCTCTACTACTCAATAATTGGGCAGATCCACCGACGAGCGGGGGGAAAATACAATATGGATGCCAGGAGCACTGTCCGGCTGCTGGCCTGGGCTTCGTATGACTTTGCAAACAGCATCTGGGCCATTAACATTCTGACCCTTTATTTTCTGCTCTGGCTTACTGACGACCTTAAGACCCCGGAACTCGCCTACAGCCTGGTCTACTCGGGCCTGATGCTGCTGGTTGCCGTCTCTTCGCCCCTGCTCGGGGCCGTTTCCGACCGCTACGGCCGGCGGGTGCCTTTTCTGGTCTTCTTTACGCTCCTGTGCGTGATTCCCGGGATGCTCTTTGGGGTCCTGGCCCGGTCCGGCACCGAAGCCCTCGCCCTCTTTGCGGTGGCCACCTTCGGTTATATGGCCGCGTCGGTCTTTTACAACGCCCTCCTGCCCGACGTCAGCTCGGCCGGAAATCGGGGCTTCGCCTCAGGGGTCGGCATCGGGGCCGGCTACCTGGGAAATGTCCTCGGGGTGCTTTTGATAAAGCCCTTCGTCGACGCCGGCGGCCGGGCGGCAGCCTTCTTTCCGGCGGCCCTTGCCTTCTTTCTGTTCGCCCTGCCGTGCTTTCTCCTGGTCCGGGACATCGGCCCGCGGGCGCCGTGGTCCTGGGACCATGTGCGGGCCTCTTACCGGCAGGCTATTGGGACCATCCGGCAGGCAGGATATTATAAAGAGCTTTTTAAGTTCATTGCGGCCCGGTTTTTCTATGAGGATGCGATCGCAACTTTTATGGCCTTTATATCAGTCTTCTTAACCCGGGTCGCTGATTTCACCACGTCAGAGCTTCAGCTCATCGTCATCCTGGCCACCGCCTGCGCCCTGCCGGGGGCCCTGCTGTACGGCTGGGTCGCCGACCGCCTTGGGGTCAAGCGGACCCTTATGCTGGTCCTGGCCCAGTGGGCGGTCATCTTTGTCGGCGGTATAACGGCGGCCGAAAAGCCGGTCTTTTTCGCCCTGGCAGTCCTGACAGGCATCAGCCTCGGGGCAGTGGGTACGTGTGACCGGGTACTGCTGACACGGCTTGCCCCACCCGATCGAGTTGGCGAATTCTTCGGCCTCTACGTCCTGGTCGGCCGGGTCGCGGCGGTGGTCGGGCCGGTCCTGTGGGGCCTAACCCTCACCGCCTTCGCGAGCCTGGGACCAACCAGCTACCGGCTTGCGGTGCTGGCTCTCTTCGTCGTCTTCTGGGTCGGGTTCGGTCTGCTGCTCCGGGTCCGGGAGTTCCCCGCGCCGGCGGTTGCGCCGACCAGACCAGCCCCCCACCCGACCGATTAGCTGCCAGGGACCGGCTACCTTTCCCCGAGCTGGACGACGAGCCCGCCCGTCGACGCCGGGTCGATGTTGACGATCCACCAGCCGACCGGACTCTGGAACGAGGCTTCCTCCCGGAACCTGACGCCCCGGGGCGTCAGTTCTTTTATGGCCTCATCGAGGGGAACCGGCGTACTGAAGGCAACGTGGTGGAGGTGGTCGCCCCGTTCCTGGAGGGCCTGCCAGTAGGGCGACCGCTCGGTATACGGGCAGATAAGCTCGATTTTGACCTGACCGGCCTGAAGCACCGCCGCATCGAACCCATAGCCCTCCTCAGGGGTCCGTTTGCGGTCGAGGAGCTTGAGGCCGAATTTTTCTTCAAACATGCGGATGGCCCGGTCCAGGTCACCGACGACGTAAGCAACGTGGTGAACGCCGTTAAGCATCAGACACCTCCTTACTCGCCTGGCCGTAAATATTTATTAAACCAGTTCAGGATATGCTGGAGCCGTTCGGTGCGGTGGCGGGGCTTGCCGGCGCTTCGCATGCCGTGGCTCTCGGCCGGAAATCGCACAAAAAGGGCCTCTTTGCCGAGGCGCTTGAGGGCGACGAAAAGCTGCTCGCCCTGCTCGATGGGGCAGCGGTGGTCGGCCTCGGCGTGGATGATGAGCAGGGGCGTCTTAATGTTTTTCACGTAGCTGATGGGCGACCGCTCCAGGTAAACCTCGACCCGGTCGAAGGGAACGGCCCCGAGCTCCGCCTCGGAGAACCAGCTACCGATGTCGCTGGTGCCGTAAAAGCTGAGCAGATTTGAGAGGCTGTTTTCGGTGACTGCCGCCCGGAACCGGTCGGTGTGGCCGACAACCCAGTTGGTCATAAACCCACCGTAGCTGGCCCCGGTTATTCCCAGCCGGTCGGGGTCAACGTAACCCTGGGCGAGGATGAAGTCGACCGCCCGCATCAGGTCCTCGAAGTCTTTGCCACCCCAGTCGCCGATGTTCATCGTTGCAAAGGCCTCGCCGTAGCTCTGACTGGCCCGGGGGTTCGTGTAAAGAACGACGTAGCCTGAGCCGGCCTCAAGCTGGAAGTCGAACATGAACATGTTGCCGTAGGCGGCGTGGGGCCCGCCGTGCACGTGCAGGATTAACGGATACCGGCGGCCGGGGTCGAACCCGACCGGCTTCATCACCCAGCCCTCAATCTCGAGGCCGTCGGCCCCCAGGCAAACAAATCGCTCCGGTCGGACCAGGCTGATTTCGGCCAGAAAATCGGCGTTCAGGCGGGTGAGCTGCCGCTCCTCGCCCCCCTCGAGGACGAAAAGTTCCCGGGGGTTAAGGCTATCCCCGGCGATGAACGCAAGCCGGCTTGCGTCGGGCGCAAGGCTTAAATAAAGACAGCTTCGGTCACCCCCGACCAGCCGGGTTATATTCCCGGCCAGGTCTACCCTGAAGATGTGGGTATTGCCCCGGTCGGCCGCCATAACGATCAGCCCCTGGCCGTCCGGCGTCCAGACCGGCGCGTGGGGCTGAATCGGACCGGGCAGACTGCCCATAATAAATACGCCGATGGAAGGGTCCCAGTCGGGGGTCAGGTTCCGGGGCGTCCCCCCTTCGGCCGGGATGACCCAGAGCCGATTATTCGCACCGGGGAGGTTTCCCCGGTCGTGGCCAACGTAGGCGATGAGGCGGCCGTCGGGCGACCAGCTCGGGGCGTCGGCATCGCCGTTGCCCGGGGTGAGCTGGCGGGCCTCACCACCCCCGGCCGGGACAACGAAGATATCGGTCCGCAGGGTAAAATGACGCCCTTCGGACCGGTTCGACGCAAAGGCAATATAGCGGCCGTCGGGCGACCAGGCCGGACGGCTGTCGTCCCAGTCGCCGTCGGTCAACTGGTTAACTTTCCCGTCGAGGTCGACCGTCCAGATGTGGGCATGCCCTTCGAGAAACCCAACCCCGTCAAATTTATACTTGACGGTCGTGATGACCCGGACGTCGGACTCCGGCTCGGGGTCATCCCCACGGCTCACCAGGGCAAGCCGGCGGGAGTCGGGTGCCCAGGCAAACTCGAGGACCCCCCGCCGCAAGCCGGCGAGCTGGCGGGCCTCGC
>JAUQQI010000067.1:6723-8169 GCA_030549955.1 Chloroflexota bacterium | reverse complement strand
CGTGCCCCTGAAAATGGGCCTGGCCCATTTGCCCCAGCAAGGCGAAACGCCAGCCTCTCAAGAGCGCAGCGTTATCAGCAGCCTCGATGTCATTGCCCAATTGGGCAAAATCAGCAGTGAGGCGCGCGTATCGCCGTACCTATTCGCCGGCGGCGGCCTCTTCTTAGAAGAATTCAAAAACGGGCATTTCCAGATCCCGTTCGGTGTAGGGGCTAATCTTCGCCTGTCGAAGTACGCTTTCATCAACGCTCAGGCGGAATACCGTAAAGCCATTGCCGATGTGCGCGACAATGCTCAACTCGGTGTTGGCTTCGTGTACCTGCTGCATCAGTCGCCCAATAAGCCACAGCCCGACCGCGACGGCGACGGCGTGCCCGACGTAGCCGACCAGTGCCCTGACCAACCCGGCCCGGCCGCTGCCCGGCCCGTCGGGGGGCGATGGCCGGCCTCGGCCCCGAGACCTTCACCCGCCAGGTGATGGCCTCCACCGGGACCTCGGGCCCGGCCCGGTGGTAGAGGCGCCGATATTCGGCCACAAACCGGCGCAGAATCTCGCCAACCAGAGCCTCCCCAAGCTCGCCATCAGGCAGGCCGACGTTGACCTCGTGGCCCTGGCCGGAATAACGCAGGTCCACACTCCGGGCCACGGCAACGTCGCCGGCAGGGACCCCGGCCCGGTCGAGCAGGGCCCGGCCCTCGGCCTCCATCTCGGCGAGGATGCGGTTAACAACGGCCCAGTCCAGGCTGTCCAGCCGGCCGTAGTGGCTCCGGACGAAGTCAAAAGCTAGGGGGGCAACCAGCAGGCCCAGGGCCGAAGTTGCCCCGGCACCCGGCGGACAGATGAACCGCTTGAGGCCGAGTTTCTGGGCCAGGCGGTAAACGTGCACCGGGCCGGCCCCGCCGAACGCGAACAAAGGAAACTGCCGGATATCCTTACCCCGCTCGACCGCGTGGACCCGGGCGGCCGCGGCCATGTTCTCGGTAACGACCTCGTGAATGCCCCAGGCAGCCTCGACTACCGAAAGGCCAAGCCGGTCTGCGATCCGTCGGACCGCGGCTTCGGCGGCAGACCAGTCGAGCCGCATCCGGCCGCCCAGGAAGTAGTTCGGGTCCAGGTAGCCCAGGATCAGGTCGGCGTCGGTGACGGTGGGTTCCGTCCCGCCCCGGCCGTAACAGGCCGGCCCCGGCTCGGCACCGGCCGACTTCGGCCCAACCTTGAGCAGGCCCAGCGAATCAACCCAGGCGACCGACCCGCCCCCGGCCCCGATCTCAATCAGCTCGATGACCGTCACCTTGACCGGCAGGCCGCTCCCCTTTTTGAACCGGTAGGCCCGGGCGACCTCAAATTCCGGGGCTGTAAGGGGCTGGCCGTCCTCAATGAGACAGGCTTTGGCAGTGGTCCCACCCATGTCGAAGGCCAGGACATTCGGAAAACCGGCTTCACCC
>JAUQQI010000067.1:0-6713 GCA_030549955.1 Chloroflexota bacterium | reverse complement strand
AAGTGGCAGTGGGAGACGTCGTCCACCGCGTTCAAGAGAACCCCCCGCTGCTCCGCCTCCTGCCAGATCCGCTCGTTGGCACGGGGGTCGTCCGTGGCGGCGATGGCCAGGAACGCGCCGGCCAGGGCGCCAGCCGCTGGCCCCGATTCAACGAGCCGGACCGGGAACCGGCGGGCGGTCTCAACGGTAGCCACCCCCCCGCCCGAGAGCATGATGAGGACTTCGCAACCGAGCCCGAGCTCCCGGATCCGGTCAACCAGGGTTGCCAGGTAGCGGTCCACCAGCGGCCGGACGTAGACGTTGGCAACCGTCGTCGAAAACCGCTCGTATTCCCGGATCTCCGGCGCGACCTCGGACGAGAGGGAGACCCACAGCTCCGGCGCTTCGGCCCTGATAATCTCGGCCGCCCGCCGCTCATGGGCGGGGTTGGCGTAGCTGTGCAGAAAGCAGACGGCGACGGCTTTGACGCCGGCCTGAACAAGCCCCCGGGTCGCTTCCCGCACGCCGTTTTCATCCAGGGGAATCAGAACCGAACCGTCGTCGAGAACTCGCTCCCGAATGCCGAACCGGAGGTGCCGGGGCACCAGGGGTTTTGGGAGCTCGATGAAGATGTCATACATGTCGTAACGGTGCTCCCGACCGATCTCAAGCACGTCCCGGAACCCCTCGGTTGTAATGAGCCCGGTCGGGGCGCCCTTGCGTTCGATAATCGCGTTGGTGACGAGGGTAGTTCCGTGGATGAGTCGGTCTATCTCATCCGGTTTGAGGTTCGCCTCCACGAGCAGTTCCCGGAGACCCGTTACGACGGCCTGCTCCGGGGCCGCCGGCGTTGTCAGAGTCTTAGCCACCCGCCACTCGCCGGCCGAATCATCGAGGAGAACCAGGTCGGTGAACGTTCCGCCGATGTCAACACCAATGCGGTACATTGGACACTCCACCCGTGCAGTTCGGAGCTATCATAGCCCAGAGTATCCCGCGGCTGCAACTGCGCACTGATACGAGGCGGCGCCGTAAGCCTGAACCTTTGCCGGGCACCGGGAACATTGAGCGGGTCGGGGGTGAGGCCGCCCGTGGTCATCCCGGCCCCAGCCACGGGGAACTACCGGGTTTGGCTCAGCCTCCCCCAGGTTGAGCTCGGTGAATTTGTGGGGAAAGCGCCGTTTTGCCGGCCGGAGGCCGGGCAAAAAAGCCCGGCATCAGTGCCGGGCCAGGGAAGCGTCGGGCAAATCTCGGTGGAGGGGGCAGGACTCGAACCTGCGAAGGGCTCCCGCCCGGCGGTTTTACAGACCGCTGCCTTAGCCGCTCGGCCACCCCTCCGGGAACGGCTAGACCGGCGCCGCGGTCAGACCGCGCGCCGCGAATCCAGACCTTATTTTAGCCTAAAAATTTCCCCAAAGCAAGGCCGACCCCGGCGTCAAACGCGGGGCCCTTCAGCAGTCGGGTAGCCCAGGGATGACCGCAGGCCCTGAACAAAGCCCTGAATCTCCAGCGGGCTTATCCCAAATCGCCTGAGCACGTGACGAACCATCTCCAGCCCAACCTCAAGGTCGGCCAGCACAACCTCATCGGCACCGAGCCGCTCAAGCACGGCCCGTTCGGCTTCGCTCTGGGTCCGGACCAGAATGGCAACCCGCGGGTTCGCCTTCCGAACATGGTCCGCCACTCGCCGGGCTACAATGGGGTCCGAAATCGCCACAACCACCGCCCTCGCCCGACCGACCCCTGCCAGGTCAAGGGTCATCGGATGGCCAGCGTCCCCGTAGATGGCCCGAATCCCCCGCCGTCGCAGGGCCTCAACCTGCCGCCGGTCCTGGTCCACCACCAGAAAAGGAAGGCCCCGGCGGGAAAGGGCGTGGGCGATGACCCGCCCCACCTGCCCGTAACCGCACAGAACCACGTGACCCCGAAGTCGTTCCGGGTCCTCACCGGCTGTCAGCCTCGGCTCGGCGCCGGGCGCGGCCCGGCGCAGGCTTGACAAACCACTGACAGGCTCCCAGCCCTCAAGCAACCTGGCAACGTGGAACATAGCCGGATTCAGGCCGATCGACAGCACGGTGGCCGCGAGGAGCAGGCTGTATTCGCGGGTCGACATGAGACCCAGTGAGAGGCCAACCGTGCCGAGTAAAAACGAAAATTCCCCGATCTGGGCCCGGGTCGTGGCGACGAGCAGGGCCGTTCGCCAGGAATGGCCGAGAGCCAGGACCGTTCCGACGAAGATCAGGGGCTTGAAGACCATCACCATGACAAGGAAAACACCAACCGGCCCCAAGTGTGTGCCTGTAAAAACTGGGTCGAAGAGCATCCCGGCCGCAATAAAGAACAGCACCGAAAATGCATCCCGCAGGGGCAGGGATTCGGCTGCCACGTGGTGGCTCAGGTCCGACTCGCTGACGACCAATCCCGCAACGAACGCGCCGAGGGCGAGGGAAAGCCCGAAGACCGACTGCGACAGGAGGGCTACTCCCAGGACAACGCCGAACACACCGAGCACCATCAGCTCCCGGGACCCGATCCGGGCAACCTGAAGCAGCAGCCATGGCACAAACCGCGCGCCCACAAAGAACATTAACACCCCGAAGACGAAGGCCTTTCCCAGGGAGATAGCCACAGCCCAGAACCACGGTAACTCCCTTGCGCCGGGCACCCCCGCTACGACGGAGGGGACAATAAGCATGAGCACGACCGTCTGCAGGTCATCGACGATGAGCGAGCCAACCGCCAACCGGCCGGGCGTCGAATCCAGCAGGTTTCGCTCCATCAGGACCCGGGTGCCGACGACGGTGCTAGCACTGGACGCCGCCAGACCAAGCAACACCCCGCTGGTATCGGTCCAGCCCCAAAGCCGGGCCAAACCCATCCCAGCTAACGTGAGAATGACCGTCTGGATAGCTACGCCCACGACGGCTTCCCGCCAGACCGGAAGCAACTCCCGGACCGAAAGCTGGACCCCAACCCCGAACATGAGAAGGACAATGCCAATATTGGCAAGCTGGGTTGCCAGGGCCAGGTCGGCAATAGGTCCTGGGGTTGCCGGACCCAGCAGGACTCCGGCCAGCAGGTAACCCACCAGCGGCGGCAGTCCGACCCGGGCCACCACGAACCCGGCGACGAAAGCCGCGCCCAGGGCGATAGTAAGGTGTTCGATCAGGCCAAGCTCAGCGGTCACCGGTCAGTCCCCACCGGTAACGGGCAGTTTAAACACGTTCAGGCCGGGAACCCCACAGCCATCCTGTGGCGGGAAGTAGTCGGCGTCAGGTTGAAATACCCCGCTTCGAGTATATCAGTCGCAGGGCCGGGGGCGGCCGGCGGCCCCCGGCCTGCCGATTTGACTGACATTTATTCCCTCGGATAAAATCAGGTGATCCGAAAACTTGCGCAGGGGAGGTATCTCCGATGACCGACTGGCGGCAGTCCTACTGGGAATGGGTCCTGCGGCGCCCTTACTCCCGGCGGCAGTTCCTTACGAGCAGTGCGGTAGCGGCCCTCAGCCTGGGCCTCTGGTCATGCGCACCCCAGGCTCAGCAGGCGCAGACCGGGCCCGGCACGCAGACCGCCGAGGAGAAGCCGCGGTACGGGGGTGTACTTACCGCCTGGTCAGCAGCCGACCCCGCCAATTATGACATCCATCAGGCCTCAACGTACCAGATCCTTCACCCGCTGGCGCCCTGTTTCAACCTGCTGGTTCAGTTCGACCCTCAGGATCCGAACCGGATAATCCCCGACCTGGCCGAACGCTGGGAAATGAGTCCGGACGGCAAGGTTTACACGTTCTATCTCAAGCGCGGGGTAAAGTTCCATCACGGGAAGCCCTTCAAAGCCGAGGATATTAAGGCCAACTTTGAACGGATTGCGAACCCACCGCGTGGGGTGGTGAGCCCCCGAAAGGGCGTGTTCCAGGTTATTGACGGTATCGAAACCCCGGACGATTATACGGTCAAGTTTATTCTCAAACGCCCAAGCCCGTCTCTCCTGCCGAACATCGCCCAGGGCTGGAACGTTATCTACCCGAAGGACCTGCTGGACTCCCGGCCCGACATGAAGAACACTGTCATCGGAACCGGGCCGTTTAAGTTTAAAGAACACATTCGGGGCGTCAGCATTGAGCTGGTAAAAAACACCGAATACCACGTGGAGGGGCGGCCGTATCTTGACGGGATCAAGTATTTTATAATCCCGGACCCGAACACGGCCCTCTCGGCCTTTATCTCTGGCCAGCTTCTCATGTACCGGCCCAACCTCCAGGCCGACGCCGATGAGGCGAAGCGTCAGCTCGGTGACAAGGTCGTCATCCAGAAGGTCCAGGGCTATCTTTTCGATACCGTCAACATGAATGCCCGGCGCAAGCCCTGGGACGACGAGCGGGTCCGGCTCGCCGTCTCGATGGCCATCGACCGGGCAGCCTCTGTAACGGTCCTGGCGCAGGGCGAGGGTTCGGTGGGCGGCTTCATGCCGGTCGGGGGCCAGTGGGCCCTTCCGAAAGAGGAGCTTGAGAAGGTTCCCGGCTACCGGCCCAATAAGGCCCAGGAGATCGAGGAGGCGAAGCGGCTGCTGGCCGAGGCCGGCTACCCGAACGGGTTTAAGACAACCCTCCTGACCCGCAAGGGGGCCGAATTCGAGCCCCTCTCGGTCTTCCTGAAGGACCAGCTGGCCAAAATCGGCATCGAGGCCGTCCTGGATGTTCAGGAGACCGGGACAGCCTTTGACCGGCTCAACCGGCGGGACTTCGATATGGCCCCGTGGGTCCATGCCATCGCCATCGATGACCCCGACGCGGTTTACGCCGAGTTCTACCTTTGCAATGCCGAGCGCAACTACTCGAACGTCTGCGTCCCGGAGGTCGACGCGCTCTTCGAGCGCCAGTCCCAGACGTTGGACCCCAATGAGCGGCGCCGCCTCGTTTGGGAGATGGAAAAGCGGGCCCTCGTTGGGAATGCAAAAATCGTCGTCAACTGGCGCTTCGAACGGACTATCCACTGGTCCAAGGTCCGTAACTACAAGCGGCACCCAAGCCTTTACAACAACCAGCGGATGGAGGACGTCTGGCTGGCCGAGGCCTGACAGCCTCGAGGGAACACCGGGCACTGCAGCAACCTCACACCCAGGCTCGCAGGAACCTGCGACCCTGGGTGTTTTTATCGGCTGGTTCGCCACGCCTGACTGGTGCGGGGTGGCGGACCGACTTGACCCGGGGCCCAACTTGTGGGCTAAACTCTCGGTGTGAAGGGCCCGGAGCCCCTTGTCGGGTTCGCGCGGAAAAGGTTGCGACGAGTCTACTATGGCTGGTGGGTCATCATCGCCGGCAGCCTCATCCACGCGGTCGGGGCCCTCTATTACTACGGCTTCACCGTCTTTTTTCTGCCGGTGGCCGCTGACCTCGGCCTGAACCGGGCCGCAACATCCCTCGTCTTTTCCCTGGCCCGCCTGGAGGGGAGCATCGACGGACCTATCGTCGGCCTGCTGATTGACCGGCTCGGACCCCGCCGGATGGTTGCCCTGGGCGGAACCCTCACTGGCCTGGGGTTTCTGGTCCTCTCGCGGGTCAGCGACTTCTGGACGTTTCTGCTCGTGTACATGGGCCTTATCGCCGTGGGCTTCGACATGGGGTTCTTTCAGTCCATGCTGGCCGCCGCCAACCAGTGGTTCATCCGATACCGGACCACCGCGATGAGCATCCTCACGGCCTCGTTCCGCCTGGGCGGAGCCGTCCTGGTGCCGCTCATCTCGGCGGTCGTGCTCGCCTACGGCTGGCGGACCGGGGCCGTCGTCTGCGGCCTGGTCATCCTGACCCTGGTCGTACCCCTGTCTCGGGTGGTCCGCCGGTCCCCTGAGGAGATGGGACTTTTACCCGACGGCCGCCAGGGTCCCGAAGGCGCGGACCGGCCGGCGGTCCGGCCGCTGGGGGCCGATTTCAGCGCCCGGCAGGCCTTTCGGACGGCCGCCTACTGGCTCATCGCGGTTGCTACGGCCCTGCGTCTTGGGGTCTTCTCGGGCCTGGGGGTCCACTTCGTGCCGATTTTCGTCTGGAAGGGCCTCTCCGAACAGGCCGCGGCGAACCTGGTCGGCCTGATGGCCTTTCTTGCCATCCCGGCGGGGCTTATTTTGGGCTGGCTCGGCGACCGGGTCAGTAAGACTTATATCCTGGCCGGGGGAACGGCCTGCCAGGCGGTCGCAATGCTTCTGCTCGCCTTCCTTGAGGGCCCGGTGGCCCCCCTGATCTTTGTCCTGGTTTATGCGGCGAGCGAAAGCGTCGGCGCGGTGAACTGGTCCCTCCTGGGGGAATTTTTTGGCCGCCGGAGCTACGCGACCCTGCGCGGCGTAATAAACACCATCGGTAGCATTGGAGTCCTGGCCCCGGTCCTTGCTGGCTGGGTCTTCGACCAGACCCGGTCATATCAGCCGGCCCTGGTGACTTTTGCCCTGGTCTCCCTCATCGCCTGCCTGCTTTATGTCAATGTTCGCCGGCCACAGATACCCGGCGCCGTCCCAAAGCACGTCTATTCAACCGGGAGGTAAAAATGGGCCCAGCGTTCGACTTCCGCTACGTAGCCCCAGCCTTTCGCGTTTTTGTGGGCCGTGATGCCCTGGCCCAGTTGTCCCGGGAGGTTCGCAGGCTTGGGGCTGGTCGCGTGCTTGTTGTCTGCGCCCCGAGTGTGGCCCGCCAGGGAGCCCTCCTGAGCCGTATTGAGGCCCTCCTCGGGGGATCGGTCGCGGCC
>JAUQQI010000264.1 GCA_030549955.1 Chloroflexota bacterium | reverse complement strand
GCCTGCCAGAGCTATAACGCCCTGGGCCTGCGGCAGGAGCCAAGGGAGGTCCTGACCCGTCTGGCCGGGGTCGAGGTGGCCGAGCTGCGGGACCGGGGGATGTGTTGCGGCTTTGGGGGGACGTTTTCCCTGGACTACCCCGAGGCGAGTGACCTTATCTTAAGGCGCAAGCTTGACCAGGTCGCCGCGACCGGCGCCGACACGGTTATAACCGATAACCCCGGCTGCATTCTCCAGATCCGGGGCGGCGCACTGGCCCGGGGGCTTCCCTGGCGGGTCCTGCACATCGCCGAGTTCCTTGCCGAATCCCTGCCCGAAGCCTGAACCGTCAGTCGTCGTCAGCCTGGGCCGGGGCCGGACCGGCGCTGACGGTGAGGCTAACCGTCGTGCCGGGGGCGACCCCGGTCCCTGCCGGCGGGTCCTGGGCGATAACGAGCCCGGCCGCGGCCGTGCTGTACGTCTGGCGAGTCTCCGGCCGGAGGCTGACCTCAACAAGGAGCCTGACGGTCCGGTCGGCCGGCATACCAACCACAGCCGGGACCGCAACCAGCTGGGGCACAGGAGCAGCCTGCACCGCATCCCCGGAGTTAGCCCCTGGGGTCGGCGGCAGCTGGCTTAACCGCAGTCCGCCCCCCTCCGGCCCGCCCGCCGCGAGCCGGAGGGGGACTGTCGGAGTCAGGTTGGGCGCGGCCAAACGGCCCAGAAAGCCGGCGGGCGGGGGCGGACCCGGAAGCATCCGCCGGCTGAGCCCCGTAACGAGCGCGAAGGGGACAGCCCCGAGGCTATAAGCGTCGGCGGCCGCGGTCGGGCGCTGGCCGGCCAGAACTTCGGGGGCGGCGTACAGCGGCGTTGCCAGGACCGGCTCATCCGGTCCTGGCGGTCCGCCAAAGTCGATGAGTTTGGCGGACGGGCTGCCGTCGCCGGCCGTTACGATGATGTTTTGCGGTTTGACGTCGCCGTGGGTGAGGCCGGCATTGTGGAGGGCAGCCAGGCCGGCGGCGACCTGGGCCCCCAACCGGCACACCGTGGCAACATCTGGCCGCCCGCTGACCCGGATGCGGGTTGCCAGGTTGGTGCCGTCAACCCATTCGAAGACCTGGTAAGGCCGGCCTTCCCATTCGCCGGCGTCAAGAAATCGGGTAAGATTCGGGTGGGGCGGGCCGGCAGGTATCGGCGCCGGCCCAACCCGCTACAGCTTGGGGGCCACCCGCCGGGCCGCCTTCGCCGGCCGGGCGCAAAACCCGATAGCGGCCAACGACGGTCCCAGGTTCCAGCCCCATCAGACCCACGCCGTCTTATATAACGACCCCAACGCCGGACGGAATACGGCTGGACAGGACCGCCTGCATGTTGTTAAAATTATACGAAGATTAAGAATTGGGCGGGCCTTGATATTGTGCATCTGACCAGGACTGGGGGAGGCTGATGGACACCCTGTGGGGTCGTTCCGAACTGCTTGACGAGGTTCAGCGCCGCATCGAGGCGGACGGGGTTCGGTTTATTAACCTGCAGTTTACGGATATAGTCGGCCTGGTCAAAAGCGTTACGATACCGGCCGAGCAGCTTCCGGAGGTTGTCGAGCGGGGCCATTGGTTTGACGGGTCGGCCATCGAGGGGTTCGCCCGGGTTGCCGAGGCCGACATGTACCTGGTGCCAGACCTTTCGACCTATGCGGTTATTCCCTGGATGCGGGGGGAGACCGCGACCGCCCGGCTCATTTGCTGGGTCTTTACCCCGGCCGGCGAACCGTTTCCCGGGGACCCCCGGTATGTCCTGCTCCGGGCGGTCAAGGCTGCCCGGGAGCTCGGTTTCGAGTACCGCACCGCGCCCGAGGTGGAGTTCTTTCTCTTCCGGCGCGAGGATTCGGGGCAGGTGGCCCCACTTCCCCACGACCAGGCCAGCTATTTCGACTTCACCACCGACCTGGCGATTCAGGTTCGTCACGAGATGGTCCGAACCCTTCAAAAGATGGATATTCCCGTCGAGGCGAGCCACCACGAGCTCGCGGCCGGTCAGCACGAGCTTGACCTGGCGATGACCCAGGCTATCACCTCGGCCGACCAGACTGTTACCCTCCGGTATGTGCTGAAGGCGGTCGCCCAGGCCCACAATCTTCACGTTACGTTCATGCCGAAGCCCATCCAGGGAACCTACGGGTCCGGGATGCACATTCACCAGGGCCTCTTCGACGTGGAAACCGGCCGGAACCTCTTCGCCGACCCGACCGATGAGTACGGCCTCTCGGAGGTCGGCCGCTACTTCGTCGCCGGTCAGCTTTACCATGCCCGGGCCATCACGGCGGTGACCTCGCCCCTGGTTAACTCCTACAAGCGGCTGGCCTCGGGGTTTGAGGCCCCGGCCCACATAAGCTGGGCCCGTATCAACAGCGCCGCCCTCATCCGGGTGCCCAGGCTGGCCGCCGACCAGGCCGGCCGGACCCGGGTGGAAATCCGCTCGCCGGACCCGGCCTGCAATCCCTACCTGGCCTTTGCGGTTCTCCTGTGGGCCGGTCTGGACGGAATTCGGCGGAAGCTGCCCCTCCCGGAGCCGGTTGAGGAGAACCTCTACCAGATGGACGTAACCGAGCTTAAGCGCCGGAACATTGGGCTTTTGCCGATGTCGCTGGCCGAGGCCCTGGACGCCCTCGAACAGGACCCGGTTATCATCGAGGCGCTGGGTGCCCCGGTCTTCGAGCGGTTTGTCGAGGCGAAGCGGCTCGAGTGGGCCGGCTACCGTGACCAGGTCACCCCCTGGGAACTCACCCGTTATCTGGAGGCATACTGACCTGTGCGTAGACTCAGGGTTGGCCTCGCCCAGATCAACCCGACCGTTGGGGACCTGCCGGGGAATGTCGCCAAGATCAAAGGTTACGTTGACCGGGCCCGGGAGCTCGAAGTCGACCTGGTGGCTTTCCCCGAGCTCGCAATCACCGGCTACCCGCCTGAGGACCTGGTCCTGAAGCCGAGCTTCGTCGAGGAGAACCTGGAGGCCCTCCGGGAAGTTGCCGCCTACTGCCGGGGGATTACCGCGGTGGTCGGCTTTGTCGATTCGGACTCCGACACCCACAACGCCGCCGCCGTCATTTATGACGGCCGCATTGTTGACGTTTATCACAAGATTTACCTGCCCAACTACGGCGTTTTTGATGAGGACCGCTATTTCCGGCCGGGTGACTCGTGCCCCGTTTACCGGATAAATGGGATCAACGTCGGGGTAAACATCTGCGAGGACATCTGGTACCCGGTTGGACCGATGACTCTTCAGGCCCAGGCCGGGGCTGAAGTCATCATCAACATCAACGGCTCCCCCTACCACGTTGGGAAGAGCCGCCACCGGGAGCGGATGCTGGCGACCCGGGCCGCCGACGAAACCATCATCATCTGCTACGTCAACATGGTTGGGGGCCAGGACGAGCTGGTCTTCGACGGGGCCAGTGCCATCTTTGGCCCGGCCGGGGAACTCGTTGCCCGGGCTCCGCAGTTTGAAGAGAGGCTGCTGGTGGCCGACCTGGATGTCGGCGCAGTCTTCCGGCGCCGGCTCCATGACCCCCGGCGCCGGAAGGAGAGCCTCCTTTTTCCGACCCCGGCCGACCGGGTGCGTTGGGTCGAGGTCAGCGGGACCGCGGCCTCCCCCAAGCACCGGCGGGTTGAGCCCCAGGTGGCGGACCTCCTGGATTACCCGGCCGAAGTTTACCGGGCCCTTGTCCTCGGCGTCCGCGACTACGTTCGCAAGACCGGCTTTCAGACGGTGGTCATTGGCCTCTCAGGCGGGATCGACTCGAGCCTCACGGCGGTCATCGCCGTTGACGCCCTCGGCCCCGAGAATGTCATCGGGGTCAGCATGCCGTCCCGCTACACGTCCGAGGCCAGCATCCTGGATGCCGAACAGCTGGCCCGAAACCTGGGGATCCGGCTGCTCACCATCCCCATTGAGCCGGCCTTCCGTGCCTTTACCGATGAGGTCTTCGCCGAGGCCTTCGCCGGGACGAGTCCCGGGGTCGCCGAGGAAAACATCCAGTCCCGCATTCGGGGAATTATCCTGATGGGGTTGTCGAACAAGTTCGGGTGGCTCGTCCTTACCACCGGCAACAAGAGCGAACTTGCCACCGGCTACGCGACCCTCTACGGTGATATGGCCGGGGGGTTTGCGGTTCTCAAGGACGTCTTCAAAACAATGGTTTATGAGCTCGCCCGGTACCGGAACGGCCTCGCCGGCTTCGACCTCATTCCCGAAAGGGTCCTCAAGAAGGAGCCCAGCGCCGAGCTCCGGCCCGGACAGCGGGATGTCGATACCCTCCCGCCCTACGAAATTCTTGACCCTATTTTGAAAGCCTACGTGGAAGAGGACCGGAGCTTCCGGGACATCGTCGAGCTGGGATTCGACCCGGCGGTAGTTGCCCGGGTGATCCGGATGGTCGATAAGAACGAGTACAAGCGGCGGCAGGCCCCGCCGGGCGTCAAGATCACTCCCCGGGCGTTCGGGAAGGACCGGCGGCTGCCCATTGTCAATCACTTCCGGGAGGGGGCGAAGCTTTTGGGGTAACCGTCCGGGAAGTTATCCGCTACCTTTCGGGCCTCGGGCTTGAGAACGCCCCACCCCGGCCTGTCCGGGTTGTCGCCGGGGCCGGCGGCCTCGACCGGGATGTCAACTGGGTGGTCGCGAGCCGGAGTCGCCTCCCGATGTTCCAGGGAATCCGGGGAAACGACCTGGCGGTCCTGTCCGTCGAGGTGATGCGGCTTGCCGACCCGGACCGGACCCTGGCCGAGGTCGTCCGGGCCCTCGCCGCCACCGGTGTGGCCGGCATCCTGGTCCTGGAGCCGCCCGACCAGGCCGCGGTCGACGCGGCCGACCGAAGCGGCATCCCCCTGCTCTATTACCCGGCCGAAGCGACCCTCCTCCGGGAGCTGGAGCAGGAGATCCTCCGCTATATTGTGAACCGGCGGGACCAGCTCCAGCAGAAGGCCCGGGAGCTCTTTCGCCGGTTTGCCGAGGCCGCCCTTCAGGATTCCCGGCCGGACCCCGTCGTCCGCCACCTGGCCGACGTGACCGGGAAGCTGGTCCTTCTGACCGACCCCCTCGGCCGGGTCCTGAGTCTGGCCGGCGACCAGGGCGGGAGCCTCGGCCTTGCCCGGGTCACCCTGCCGCCGGGTTTACGGGCCGAGGGCGGGATTCAGCGCTTAAGCCTCGAGGAACTGGCCGACCCGGTGTATGTGATGCCGGTGGGGGGCAGCCCGGGGCCCCAGGGCTTCTTGATTCTGGCCCCCGCCGACGGCGGCGACCGCGACCTGGAAGAGACGGCCCTGGCCCAGGCGGCGACGGCTCTCGCCGCCGTGCTTGGACGCCGCCACGCCGACCCCGACCGGGTGCGAGTCGCCCTCATCGACGAACTGCTTAACGGCCGACCGGCAAGCCCTGACCTGGTCCGGGCCCAGGCCCGGCGGGCCGGCTACGAGCTGGAGGGCCGGCTGGCGGTTGCCCTGGTCGACGTGGAAGGCGGTGACGCCGATACCGGCCGGGCGCTGGCGGGCGGCCTCAAATTTGCCGGTCGGCCGTTGCTGGCCGCCGTGTACCAGGGTCGGGTCACCGTCATTTTGCCGGCGGCGGGCGGCCAGGTTGTTACGGCCGCCGAGAGCATCCGGCAGGCCGTCGCCGAGCGCGTCGCCAGCCGGACTTTCATCGGGGTGGGCCGGGCCTACGCCGAATTACGGGAGCTCGGCCGGTCCTACCGGGAGGCCCGGCGCGCCCTCGGGCTGGCCCGGAAGCTCGGGCTGGCCGACCGGCCGGTGCTCTTCGAACGGCTGGGGCTCTTCCGGCTCCTTATGACCCTGGCGGACGAGTATCCGGCCGAAGCCCGAAGCTTTGTGGATGAAACCCTCGGCAAGCTCATCGAATACGACCGGGAGAACCGTTCCGACCTGGTCGAAACCCTCCGGGTCTGTCTCGAGTCGAACCTTAACATTAGCGAGGCCGCCGAAAAACTCCACGTCCACCGGAACACCCTGCTCTACCGGCTCCGGCGGGTCGAGGAGATTTCCGGCTGGAACCTGGAGAATCCGGACAGCCGGCTGGCCCTTCACCTGGCAACGAAGCTCCACGATCTGATAGACTAAGCCAGCATCTCCGGGGGAACGCCCATGAGACCGAAAGTTTTCGTCACCCGCGTGGTCCCCGACCCTGGCCTGAAGATACTTGAGGAACACACCGAGGTGGAAGTCTGGCCGGGCGACGAGCCGCCGCCCTACCAGGTCCTCCGGGCGAAAGCCGCGGCCGTTGACGGCCTCTACACGATGGTCACCGACCGGGTCGACCGGCCCCTGCTGGAGGGTGCACCGCGGCTCAAGGTCGTAAGCAACATGGCTGTCGGGTACGACAACATCGACGTTCAGGCGGCCACCGACCGGGGGGTGGCCGTTTGCAACACCCCGGGTGTGCTCACCGACACGACCGCGGATTTCGCCTTCGGGCTTCTGATGGCGGCGGCCCGGCGCGTTGTCGAGGGTGACAGGTTCGTGCGGGCTGGCCGGTGGAAGACCTGGGGGCCCATGGCCTTCCTCGGTTACGACATCCACGGGGCGACCCTGGGTATCGTCGGCCTCGGCCGAATCGGTCTGGGGGTCGCCGAGCGGGCCCAGGGATTCCGGATGAAGGTTCTTTATTACGACCCGGTTCGTCGCCCGGACGAGGAGGCCCGCCTGGGCCTTGAATACTTCGAACGGCTTGAAGACCTCCTGCCCCGTTGCGACTTTGTTAGCATCCACGTCCCGCTGAGCCCGCAGACCTATCACCTGATCGGCGAAGCCCAGCTCCGCCTGATGAAGCCGACCGCGATTTTGATAAATACGGCCCGGGGGCCGGTCGTGGACCCGAAGGCCCTCTACCGGGCCCTGAGGGAGGGCTGGATTGCCGCGGCCGGCCTCGACGTGACGGAGCCCGAGCCCATCCCGCCTGATGACCCCCTTTTGACCCTCGACAACATCGTAATTACCCCCCACATTGCCAGCGCCAGTCACGCAACCCGCACGCGGATGGCCGTGCTTGCGGCCGAGAACCTCGTGGCCGTCCTCTTGGGCCGCGTACCGAAGCACTGCGTCAACCCGGAGGTTCTCCGGCGGTGACGGCAGACTGGCCGGGAGTCCAGACGGCGAAGCTTCTTCAGGCCCTCCGGCCCAGGGCCGTTCGGGGAGACCTGCCGCCCGTCGTGACCGGGATTGCGTTTGACAGCCGCCGGGTCAAGCCCGGCGACCTTTTTGTCGCCGTTCCGGGGTTTAAAACCGACGGGGCAAGGTTCATCCCCGATGCCCTGGCCCGCGGGGCCGTCGGTGTCGTGGTTCAGACCGGCGTCCCGGCGGAAGCCCCCTTCGTCGTCGAGGTTGCTGACCCCCGGGCGGCCCTGGCGGACCTGGCGGCGGCCTTTTACGGTCAGCCGTCCCGGTCCCTGCGGCTGGTCGGCGTGACCGGGACCGACGGCAAGACGACGACATGCCACCTTATCGGCCGCCTGCTCCGGGCCGCCGGACAGCGGGTGGCGGTCCTTACCACCGTTTACACAGCCGTCGCCGACGACGAAAGACCGACCCCGTTTAACCACACGACGCCGGAGGCCCCGGACCTTCAGGCCTGGTTAGCCGCCGCGGTCCGGGCTGGCGCCGGCCACGCCGTGATTGAGGTGAGCTCCCATGCCCTTGCCCTCGACCGGGTGCGGGAGGTCGAGTTCGACGCGGCGGTCTTCACGAACCTGACGCCGGAGCATCTTGACTTCCACGGGACCTTTGAGGCCTACCGGGCCGCGAAGGCCCGGCTTTTCCAGGCCCTGGGCTCCGGGGTCAAGGGAGGACCGAAGTTTGGGGTTGTCAACGCCGACGACCCGAACTCCCACCACTTCCGCCGGGCCTGTCGGGTTCCGGTCATCGATTACGGACTCGACCGGTTTGATGTTTCGGTCCGGGGCAGGGTCCTCGAACTCGCCGCAGACCGGAGCTGCTTCGAGGTGAGACTTCCGGACGGCCGCCGGTACGAGCTCACAACCCGATTCCCGGGTCGATTTAACGTTTACAACTGGTTGGCGGCCATCGGGACCCTCTACGGCCTCGGTCTGGACCTGGATTTTCTGCCGGGGGCCGCCCCGGCCATCAGCCCGGTGCCGGGGCGCCTTACCGAGGTCGAAGCCGGCCAGCCGTTCCGGGTTGTGGTTGACTTTGCGCA
>JAUQQI010000008.1:7655-8202 GCA_030549955.1 Chloroflexota bacterium | reverse complement strand
TGAGGGTCTGGAGGCCGGCGGCGAGTTCATCGACCCGCATGGCCAGCTGGTCGACCCTGGCGGTGAGGGTCTGGAGGCCGGCGGCGAGTTCATCGACCCTGGCGGCCAGCTGGTCGACCCGAACTGCCAGCTGACTAAGGGCATGCTCCGTACGGGTTTGCGCTTCCGCGAGGGCCTGGACCTGCGCAGCCAGCTGCCCGATCTGTGTCGTGAGGACACTCAGGTTCGTCTCGGTCCGGGCCTGCGCTTCGACAAGCCTGATAAGGGCCTCTTCAATCCGGTCTACCCTGGCTTCGAGGGTCATCAATGCCTCCCGATGGGATTATAAAAAAGTTAAGGGGCAACCGGTTCCGGTTGCCCCCGGGAGCGAGTGGGAGCGTTGCGCAAAGCCCTCAGATAAGCACACCCTTCGGGCGGAAGTCTTTCGCGCCAAAACCTTCGGACCGGGCGTAACGGGTTTCGACCAGTTCGGCTGGCAGGTACTTCTCTTCAAGTTCCTTAAAGTATTCGAATCAGCCCAGTTTGTGGTGATTCTCGGTCGGGTGGC
>JAUQQI010000008.1:0-7607 GCA_030549955.1 Chloroflexota bacterium | reverse complement strand
AGCTTCATCCGCTGGAGCCGGAACTGGGCCTGCTCCTCGTTGTCCCGCAGGTCCGCCATGAAATTCCAGACCGCATACATCGCCGCATGAATGCTTCCCAGCGTGATGAAGATGTACTTATAGCCCATTTCGCCGAGCTCACGGAACGTGAGCGGATCCTCGAGGTCAATCCAGCGGAACGACGAGGAGTAATTAAAGGCCAGCGGCAGGTTCGGGAAGGATTTGCGGACCTCGACGGCGAACTTCTCGGCCTCGGCCCGGTCCGGGGTCGGAAATTCGCACCAGACCATATCAACCCCGACGTCGGCGTAGGCCTTGGCCCGCTCGATGGCTTCGTCGAGGCTGCCGCCCACGGCGTTGCGGGCGTCAGTCCGGGCAATGATAAAGAAATCGGGGTCAGACCGGGCATCGACAATGGCCTTGAACTTCTTTACTGCCTCCTCCCTGGGCAGGACGATTTTCCCGGCCAGGTGGCCGCACCGCTTCGGAAAACGCTGGTCCTCGACGTGGATCCCGGCTACCCCGGTCTTTTCGAATTCCTCAACCGTCCGCATGGCAATGATGGCGTTGCCGTAGGCATCGTCGGCGTCGGCAATAACCGGAATGTCGACAGCGCTGGCAATGTAACGGGCCCAGGTGGTCATCTCCGTCATGGTCGGGAAGCCCAAATCGGCCCGGGCCAGGTAGCCAAGGGCGCACGAGTAGCCACTCATATAAACGCACTTGAGGCCGACAAGCTCGGCAAGCCTGGCCTCAATCGGGGTGAAAACTCCCGTCGTGAAAACATACGGTTCCGTCGCAAGGAGCTCCCGAAACTTCCGACCGGCCTTTCCCATCAGCAATCCTCCAGGGATGGTGAAGATTTTCACGTACATGATAGCAGATGCCCGGTTTAATTACCACCCAATAACTTTGTTATTTTTTATCTCTGGTATAGAATTTGTCTATGGCCGCTGGGGTCAGGTGGCCGCGGGTGTTAAAATCTTTTGAGAGCCCGTTGAGCGAGGCGCCTGATGGAGCTTGGCCAGCTTGAAGCGTTTATCGAAGCGGCCAGACGGGGTAATTTTCGTCAGGCCGCCGAGGCCCTCTTTATCAGTCAGCCTTCCCTGAGCGCCCGCATAAGCCTCCTTGAGCGGGAGCTGGGTGAGCGGCTCTTCGAGCGGCTGGGGCGGGGTGTCCGGCTTACCCCCGCTGGCGAGCTCTTCCTGCCCTATGCCGAGCGGGCCCTCGAGACCCTGCGGCAGGGCCTGGAAGCCCTCGCCGCGGCCCGCCGGGCCGCGGCTGGAACCCTGCAGGTGGGCTGTGCCAGGGTTATCGGCACCTATGTTATGCCGGAGATTCTCACCGCCTTCCGCCGCCGCTACCCGCAGGTCGAAGTCCACATCCGGACCGGCCGCTCATCGGAAATCCTTCAGCTTGTCGTCGACCAGACGATTCACATCGGCCTCGCCCGGGCCCTGAATCACCCCCTCGTCTGGACCCAGCGCCTCTACGATGAAGAGATCGTCCTGGTGACCCACCCGGCTCACCCCTTTGCCCGGGCCGGCATTGCAACCATTCAGCAGGTTGCCGAGGAGCCCCTGATTCTGTATGACCGGGGGTCATCCTACTTTGTGCTCATCGAGCAGGTCTGCCACGAAGCCGGAATAATTCCCCGGGTCGAGATGGTCCTCGACAGCGTTGAGGCCACGAAGCGGATGGTCGAGCGGGGTCTTGGGATTTCGTTCCTGCCCCGGAGCAGCATCCGGGACGAAATCAAGGCCCGGCGGCTGACGGTCATTGACCTGGCCGACGGTCACCGGGTCTTTCTGCCGACGGCGGTCATGGTCCGGCGCGCCCCCAGTTACCCCACGGCCGTCCTGGCCTTCCTCGACGTCCTGTCTGAGACCTATGGGGTCGAATCGGGCCTGCGTCCCGACTGACGGGAGCGGCGGCCCGACCCCGGGCTAACCCGGTCGGGCCCGTCGGCGGAATTCCGGGAAGTCGTCTTCTCGGAACTCGCCCGAAGCCCGGCCGCCCCCGCAGTTCAGCTTAGTATTCGCGACGCCCGACCCGCCGGGTTTTCTTTGCCGGAGGTCGGCTCCGGCTGCCGCGGCGGACCTTGGAGGCGCCTGAACGGGCTCCCGGCCCGGTTCGGACCCGGCCTTGTCAGCAACTTGGCTGCGTCCGGCCGGATCGGATATCATATGGACGAATTGGGGCCCATGGAACTGTGCCTTTTTCGGCGCCACACCGTGCTATTTCCCGGACTCCTGATCCGCGTTTTCGAGGCCCGGTATAAACGGATGATGGCCCGGGTCCTTGCTGGTGACCGTCGATTCGGGCTTGTCCTCATCCGCTGTAGGTACGAGGTCGGCGGGCCGGCCGAGGCCTTTGAGGCTGGCACGGTCGCCCGGGTTGCCGAATCAGGCGGGAGCCGGATGGCCGGCTCACCGTGGCGGCTGTCGGTGAGAGCCGGTTTCGGGTTGGGCGGCTTGATCTTCATCCCGACGGGTACTTTGTTGGGGAAGTTGACCTGTTGCCTGAATGGGAGGGGAACGAAAGCCACCTTCGGGCCCTGGCCGCGGAGGTGCAGGCGCTGTACCCGGCGTATCTTGGGGGCCTTGCCGCAGTCAGTGGTGCCGGGCCGGTCTCGTCCGGGCCCCGGTTTCCCCCGAACAACCCGACGGCCCTGGCTTACCGGGTGGCGGCAACCCTCCCCATCGGCCTGGTCGAAAAGCAGTGGCTCCTCGAACTGGGTTTCACGGCCGGGCGGCTTGCCGCCGAGGTAGGGCTGCTCCGCCGGGAGCGGGCCCTGGCCGACCGGCCAGGGCCTGTTGGGGGGACCACTGGCCTGGCGACGTTGGCCAGGGGCTTCCCGGACGGAACAACTAAGAGTAGCAGGAGGCCTGAATGACCGAAGTGGGCTGGGCAATCATCTCGACGGGCCGCCATCCCGAGGCGCGGATGGCCCCGGCCATAAACAGGGCGCGGAACAGCCGGCTCGTGGCCGTTATGAGCCGGGACCTGGGGCGGGCGAAGGCTTTTGCTGCCCGCCACGGGGCACTCCGGGCCTACGATACCCTCGAGGCCGTCCTGGCTGACCCCGAGGTTCAGGCCGTTTACATCGCGTCCCCGAATTACCTCCACGCCGAGCAGACCATTGCAGCGGTCCGGGCCGGAAAGCACGTCCTGTGCGAGAAGCCGATGGCCCTTACGATTGAGGACGGCCGGCGGATGGTGAAAGCCGCCCGGGAGGCTGGCGTCAAGCTGGGGGTTGCCTTTCACTGCCGCCATCACCCCGCCCACCGGGAGGCCCGGGAGGTTGTCCGGTCGGGTGCCCTTGGCGAAATCGTTTACGCGACAGCGTCCTGGTCGGCCCTGGCCCTCGGGCCGCGGCCGGAGTGGTGGTCAAAACCCGAGCAGGTCGGTGGCGGGGCAATCATGGGCACCGGGGTTCACGTCTTCGACCTCCTCAGGTTTGTCCTGGGCCGGGAAATCGTCGAAGTTTTTGCCTACCAGGACGCGCCGCCGGTCGAGGCCACCGATTCGGTCCTGTTCAAGTTCGAGGACGGGAGCACAGCTCACGTGGTTTGTAGCCGCAAGGTGGCTTATCCGAACAATGACCTGAACATTTACGGGATGGCGGGACGGATCCGGTCCATGCACACCATCAGCACCGACCTCAAAGGCACTCTTGAGGTCACGACGGCCGCGGGCGTCACGGTCCGGTCCTTTGAAGCTGACGACCCGCCCAGGGCGATGTACGTCAGCCTCGTCGAGGATTTCGCCAGGGCCGTGCTCGATGGGTGTGAGCCGGCCGCCACCGGGGAAGATGGCCTGAAGGTGATTGAGCTTACCCTGGCCGTCTTCGAATCAAACCGGGCCGGCCGGGCTGTTCCGGTCGGGAGGGCCTGAAAGGAAGATGGCCCTGTCGTGCGAGGCCTCGCGGGCGCTGGTTTTCCGGTGCGGGCGGCCCGCGGTCGGGATTTGCCGTTACTGCGGCCGGCCCTTTTGCGGCACCCACGCCGGGCGGAATTCAAACGGCGACTGGGTTTGTCAGGGTCGCGCCTGTCAGGCCCGTTCAGCCATCCGGGAGACGGTGCTCCTGGTCCGGATGCGGGCGAACCCGCAGAACCAGAGCGGGCTCTGCGGGGCGCCGGGGTGCGCGGTCCGACTCCCAGGGGGGCGGTGCGGTCTCTGCGGCCAGGAGTTCTGCCCCGTCCACCTGAACGCCCGGGCGATGGTGGTGGCAGGCCATGGCCGGGAAGACGGGCCCCGGAAGGCGAGGCTCTTCTTCTGCGACGACTGCTCCGGGCTTGTCGACCGCTACCGGCTCCTCACCCTGCCCGAGACCGTTTAGCGGCTACCGATGAGGGCCACAAGCCGCTCGAGCAGCCCCGTCCCGGTTTCGCCCGCGGCCGAAGCGGACCGGGCCTGGGCCGCCGGCGGGCGGGGACGGTCGCCAGCCGGGATGACGATAAGCTTTTCGCCAGGCCCGACGAGCCCCAGGTTTTCCCGGGCGGCCTGCTCGAGATAGGCATCGGACCGGTAGTAATCCCGCTGGCGCAGTTTGGCCCGGTAGAGGGCTTCGAGCCGGGTAATTTCAGCCCGGAGGGTGGCCGCCTCCTGCTCGTACTGAAAGTACTGGCCGGCCTGGACCCCAATGCGGCCGGCCAGGTAAACGTTAGCGGCTAAGGCAAGAACCAGCCCGACCAGGTTAAAGGTCCTCATAACCGGGCAGGAGTTTAAGCCCCGGACCCCCTTACCGGAAAACTCCGGACTCAACAGACTTTTCCACAAAACAGACTTTACAGACTGAAGCTACTCCCGGTTTGAACCCTGGTCGCGGCTGCGCTATCTTTAAGCGGCAGTTCTTAAGGGGGAATTAAGATGGTGAAAGCCGCGGTGATGTATCAGGTCAGGGCGCCCCTTGTCATTGAGGATGTGGACCTCTTGGAGCCGGGGCCCGGCGAGGTCCTGGTCCGGATGGTTGGGGCCGGCATCTGCCACAGCGACTGGTCCGTCCTCCAGGGGAAGATTCCGATCCCGGTGCCGGCGGTCCTGGGCCACGAGGGTGCCGGCATTGTCGAGCGGGTTGGCCCTGGGGTCACGTCCGTGGGGCCCGGCGATAAGGTTATCATCTCCTGGCGACCCCACTGCGGCCGGTGCTTTTACTGCGTCACCGGCCGACCAAACCTCTGTGATGCTGCCACCCGGGCTCGCTTCCAGGGGACCCTTTTTGACGGGACGACCCGGTTCAAGAAAAACGGCCGGCCGGTCCACCACATGGCGATGGCCGCCACCTTCGCCGAGTACACCGTCATCCCCGAGACCGGGGCCATCAAGGTCCGTCCGGATGCGCCCCTGGAGAAGGTGGCAGTGGTCGGCTGTGCCGTTATAACCGGCGTGGGGGCCGTGACGACCACCGCCAACGTTGAGGTCGGGGCAACGGTCGCGATCTTCGGGTGCGGGGGCGTGGGGCTCAGCGCCGTTCAGGGGGCAGTTCTCCGCGGGGCATCCAAGGTCATCGCGGTCGACGTCCTGGACTCAAAGCTTGAGCTTGCCGGCCAGCTCGGGGCAACCCACCTGGTAAATGCCCGGCGGGAAGACCCCGTCGCCCGGATCCGGGAGCTCACCGGCGGGGCCGGGGTCGACTACGCCTTCGAGGTCATTGGTAACCCGGAGGTGATGGCGCGGGCGTTCGAGTCGACCCGAAGGGGCGGAACCTGCGTCATTGTCGGGGTCGCCGAGCCGGAGGCGAAGCTTTCGGTAAGCCCGTTTGACCTGGTCCTTCAGGAGAAGCGGATTCTCGGGTCCCTCTACGGGTCGTTGCGGCCGCCGGTCGACATTCCGCGCCTGGTCGACCTGGCCCTTGAAGGCCGGATCAAGCTCGAACCCCTCATCACCAGGCGGGTCAGCCTTTCGGAGGTCAATGACGCCTTTGAGCGCCTCGTCCGGGGCGAAGCGGTGCGCAGCATCGTCACGTTCGGGGGGTGAAAGGATGTGGACATCTACCTGATGCAGCACGGGCTTGCGAAGACCCGGGAGGAGGACCCGGAGCGGCCCCTAACGGATGAGGGCCGGGCCACCGTCGACCGGGTGGCGGCCCGGGCGGCTGCCCTGGGCCTCAAGCTCGACTGGGTCTACCACAGCGGCCTCCTGCGGGCCCGGCAGACCGCTGAGATCTTGGCGGGCCGCCTCGGCATTCCCGACCGGGTCGAGGCCCGGCCGGGTCTGGAGCCCCTTGACCCCGTCGAACCGGTGACCCGATGGCTTGACGACCTCGCCCGGGGGTTGACTGCCGTGGCCGTGGTCGGCCACCTGCCGTTCCTGGACCGGCTAGCATCCCTGCTCGTTACCGGAAATGAAGACGCCCAGGTAGTCGCCTTCCGGATGGGGGGCCTGGTGAAACTAATCCCGAAGGGGAACCGGCCCGGCTACAGCGTGGCCTGGGTGCTGGCCCCTGAGCTTGCCTGATGGCAGCCGGAGGGCCCCGGGTTCTGCTGATCAGGCCCGACCACCTCGGGGACCTGATTCTCTGGCTGCCGGCGGTGCGAGCCCTACGGCAGGCCCTCCCCGGGGCCCGCCTCACCGCCCTGGTCGGACCCTGGGCCGAGCCGGTGCTCAGACCGGTACCGTGGGTCGATGAGATAATCACCTTCGAGCTTCCCTATTTTGCCCGGCGGCCGAAGGCCGAACCCACCGAGCCGTACCGGGTCCTCATCGGCCTGGCCCGGCGGCTGAGGGCCCTCAGGTTCGACCTGGCCCTCAATTTCCGGCCGGACTTCTGGTGGGGAGCCCTTCTGGCGACGGTTGCCGGAATCCCGCAGCGGGTCGGGTTTGCCATTCGGCGGGTTAGCCCGTTTCTTACCCGCGCTATCCCATTCCGGCCGGATGAGCACCAGGTTGTGGCTAACCTGCGGCTTGTTGATGAGGGGCTCGGCCTCGGGCTCCGGCGGCCCTTTGAACCCGGGACCTACCCCCTGGTCTGGCCTGACGACCCGGAACCCGCCGCGGCCGCCGATGCCTGGCTTAGCGACCACGTCCCCGGCCGGCCGCGAGTCGCTTTGCTGGTTGAGGCGGGGGCGCCCGTGAAGCGCTGGCGGGAGGACGGCTGGGTCCGGCTCGCCGGGGTCCTCCGGGAGGAGTTTGGGGCTGGTATCCTGGTTCCGGCCGGTGCCGGGCGGGAGGACGCGGTCGCGCCCCTGGCCGCGGCCGTTGGCGGGCGGCTGGCCGCCCTGCCGGTGGGGGTGCTGGCCGAGGTCTTTCGCCGGTGCGACCTGGTCGTTGGCCTCGACAGTGGCCCCCTGCACCTGGCCGCGGCCGTGGGGACCCCGACGGTCGGCCTCTACGGGCCGGTTTCGCCCGGGCGATTCGGGCCGTGGGGACCGGCCGGAAAACACCGGGTTGTTATGAGCGACTATCCGTGCGCCCCGTGCAACCGGCTCGATTACCGGCCTGAGGAGCTTCCGGCGCACCTCTGTCTCCGGCTTCTGCCCGTCGAGCCGGTGCTGGGGGCGGTCCGGATCTTTTTATATGATTTATAAGTGATGGCGCCCGAGGGGACAGTGCGGCCCAGGACCCGGCTGAAAGCCCGGCTGCGGCGGTTCGCGACCCGGCTGATA
>JAUQQI010000247.1 GCA_030549955.1 Chloroflexota bacterium | reverse complement strand
TTCTCCTTCGGGATCCGGATATCAGCCACCGCGATGCTTATGCCGGCCTGGGTCGCAAGCCTGAAGCCCAGGGCCTTGAGGTCGTCGAGCATCTGGGCCGTCCGGTCGTTGCCGAGCAGCCGGTAGCAGTCGGCGACCAGCTGCTTGAGGGCCTTCTTATCCATCTCCTCGTTCCGGAACCGCAGTTCCGGCGGCAGAATCTCGTTGAAGATGATCCGGCCGACCGTCGTCTTAAAGACCGGCTTGCCCGGGCCCTCCCGAACGTAGATCTCCGCATGCAGGTCGAGCTCGCCCAGGGCGTAGGCAAGTTTCGCCTCGTCAAAGTCGCTGAAATACCGGCCCGCGCCTTTCCCCTCCGACTTGGCCAGGGTTGCGTAGTAGCACCCAAGGACCATGTCGAGGGTCGGGGCGGCAATCGGCTCGCCCGAGCTCGGCGAGAGCAGATTCTTCGCCGAGAGCATGACCTCCCGGGCCTCTTCAACGGCCTTCTTCGAGAGGGGCACGTGGACGGCCATCTGGTCGCCGTCGAAGTCGGCGTTAAAAGCCGTGCAGACGAGCGGATGGATTTTGATCGCGCTCCCTTCAACCAGGATCGGCTCGAAGGCCTGGATCCCGAGCCGGTGCAGGGTCGGGGCCCGGTTCAGGAGCACCGGCCGGGTCCTGATCACCTCTTCGAGGACATCCCAGACCTCGGGCTTGACCCGCTCGACGATCCGCTTGGCGCTCTTGATGTTGTGGGCGTACCCGTGCTCAACGAGCTTGTGCATCACAAACGGCTTGAAGAGCTCGAGGGCCATCCGTTTCGGCAGGCCGCACTGGTGGAGCTTAAGCTCCGGCCCGACGACGATGACCGACCGGCCAGAGTAGTCCACCCGCTTGCCCAGCAGGTTCTGCCGGAACCGGCCCTGCTTACCCCGGAGCATGTCCGAGAGGGACTTGAGCTTATGCTGGCCGGCGCCGGCGACCGCCCGGCCCCGCCGGCCGTTGTCGATGAGGGAGTCAACGGCCTCCTGGAGCATCCGCTTCTCATTGCGGATAATGATCTCAGGGGCTCCGAGCTCCATCAGCCGCTTGAGCCGGTTATTGCGATTAATAACCCGCCGGTAGAGGTCATTCAGGTCCGAAGTCGCAAACCGGCCGCCGTCGAGCTGAACCATCGGCCGCAGGTCCGGCGGCAAGACCGGCAGGACCGTCAGGATCATCCACTCGGGCTTGTTACCGCTCTGCCGGAACGCCTCAACAACCCGCAGCCGCTTGGTAGCCTTCTTGCGGCGCTGACCCGACGACGAGTTTATCTCCTGCCGGAGCTCCTCCCGGAGCTTATCCAGGTCGAGGCGCCGGACAATCTCCAGGATGGCCTCGGCCCCCATTCCGGCCCGGAAGATATCCCCATACTTTTCCCGGAACTCGGCATACTCGGCCTCGGTGAGGAGCTCCCGGGACCGGATGCGCCGGAGCTCGTCCTCCTGCTCGGCAAGCTTTTCCTCCAGGTCCGCCCGGAGGGCCTCAAACTTCGCCTGAAGCTCGCTCAGCCGCCGACCGACCTCCTGGTGCACGTGCTCGACGCTGGCGTCGTAGAGGGCCCGGTAACGCTCCAGGTCCTGCTGGTACTCGTCGGCGGCCCGCTGAAGCTCCCGGCGGTAGGCATCGGCCAGCTCTTCGACGTGGGACTCGCCCACCGGCTGGCCGGCCGCAACCAGGGTTTCGCCCCGGAAGACCACCGCCTCCGGGGCCGACCTGCCCAGGTTCTCCCGGAGCAGATCCCGGGCCGCCGCAAACTCGGCCTCGAGGGCCGCTATGGTCTCATCGCGGCGGGCCTCAGCCCGGGCGGTGTTGGCTTCAAGCTCGGCCTGAAGCCGCCCGAGCTCCGCATCCCGCCAGGCATAAACCTCGGCCTCGGCGGCCGCCAGCTCCTGCCGCCGGGCCTCCAGGGCCTGGTCAAATTCGGCCCGAACCCGGGCCAGCAGGTCCTCCTTCGCGGCCTCATCGACCTCCGTGATAATGTACTGCGCAAAGTAAAGGACGCGCTCCAGACTCCGGGGCGAAATGTCCAGCAGCAGGCCAAGCCGACTCGGGGTCCCCTTAAAGAACCAGAGGTGGGCAACCGGAGCGGCAAGCATGATGTGGCCCATCCGCTCCCGCCGCACCTTTGAGCGGGTGACCTCAACCCCGCACCGTTCGCAGACTATCCCCTTGTGCTTGGCCCGCTTGTATTTACCGCAGTAGCACTCGAAGTCCTTCGTCGGCCCGAAGATTCGCTCGTCGAACAGGCCGTCCTTTTCCGGCTTCAGGGTCCGGTAGTTTATTGTCTCGGGCTTTGTAACCTCGCCGTAAGACCACGACAGGATCTGCTCCGGCGAGGCCAGCGAGATTCGAATCGCGTTGAAGTCATTAACTTCCAGCATCGCCATCCGGTCAGCCCTCCATCAGGTCCGAGGTCTCGATGCCGCTGATATTGATCCCCAGCTCCCGGAGAATTCGCTCCTCGTCGACTTCCGGTGCGCCGAACTCGGTGATAGCCACCGGCTGTTCCTCCTCATTCAGAACTTCGATGGAGAGGGCGAGACTCTGGAGCTCCTTAACCAGCACCTTGAACGATTCGGGTACGTGCGGGTGGGCGATATCCTCCCCCTTAACAATCGCCTCATAGGTCTTGACCCGCCCGACCACGTCGTCCGACTTGACCGTAAGCATCTCCTGCAGGGTGTAGGCAGCCCCGTAAGCCTCCAGGGCCCAGACCTCCATCTCGCCGAACCGCTGGCCACCGAACTGCGCCTTGCCGCCCAGCGGCTGCTGGGTAATCAGCGAGTACGGCCCGGTCGAGCGGGCGTGAATCTTATCTTCAACCAGGTGGACCAGCTTCATCATGTAGATATAGCCGACCGTCACCGGCTGGTCGAAGGGCTCGCCGGTCCGCCCGTCCCGGAGAATCTGCTTCCCGTGGATGGGGACCGGCTTGCCGGTCTCCCGGCTTATCTGTTCGGCCTTCTCAAGCAGCACCTCGTAGGTCTGGCCCGGCTCAACCGGGTCCCGGTCGAGCTCGGCCAGCCGCTCGTTAAGCCAGAGTTCAAGGCAGGCCCGGCGGGCCTCCCCTACGACCTTATCGTCGAAGAGCCGTTCGCCGTCGTAGCCGAGGCCGTTAAGCCACTCCTTGGCACGGGCCTTGTAGGCCTCGATTTCGTCCACAGAGCGAGCGTCGAGGACCGGCACGGTCCGGCCCAGGGCCCGGGCGACAAACCAGGCCCGAGCCAGGGCGTCTTCGATCTCGGCTTCCGTCGCCCCGTCGAAGACCGGGGTTATTGCCCGGAAGCCCAGGGCCCGGGCGGTCCAGCCGAGGTGGGTTTCCAGCACCTGACCCAGGTTCATCCGGGACGGCACCCCGATCGGGTTGAGAATGATGTCAACCGGGGTCCCATCCTCCAGGAAGGGCATATCCTCCTCGGGCAGGATGATCGCAACGACCCCTTTATTGCCGTGACGCCCGGCCATCTTATCGCCCTCAGCGATCTTCCGCCGCTGGGCGATGCTCACCCGGACGAGCTTGTTCACCCCGGCTGGAAGCTCGTCATGCTGCTCCCGGCTGAAGACCTTAACGTCAATGACCTTACCGTACTCGCCGTGGGGCACCCGGAGGGACGTGTCCTTCACGTCCCGGGCCTTCTCCCCGAAGATTGCCCGGAGAAGTTTCTCCTCCGGCGTAAGCTCAGTCTCGCCCTTCGGCGTCACCTTCCCAACCAGAATATCGCCCGGCTGGACTTCCGCCCCGATACGGATGATGCCGTTTTCATCCAGGTCCCGCAGGCTCTCCTCGCCGACGTTCGGGATATCCCGGGTGATCTCTTCGGGCCCAAGCTTCGTATCCCGGGCCTCCACCTCGTGCTCCTCAATGTGGACCGAGGTGTAAACGTCATCCCGGACGAGGCGCTCACTGATGATAATCGCGTCCTCAAAATTGCCCCCCTCCCAGCTCATGAACGCGACCAGTACGTTCTGGCCGAGGGCCAGCTCACCCTGGTCCGTCGACGACGAGTCAGCAAGGACCTGCCCCTTACGCACCCGCTCGCCTTTGCTGACGATGGGCCGCTGGTTGATGCAGGTCGCCTGGTTCGACCGGTAGAACTTGTTGAGGGCGTAGATGTGCTCCTTACCCTCATCGTCGACAACCTTGATCATGTGGCCGGTAACGCTCACGACCGTCCCGTCGGTCTCGGAGGTTATAACCTGGCCGCTGTCCCGGGCAGCCGGGCCCTCCATCCCCGTTGCGACGATGGGCGCCTGCGGCCGGACCAGAGGTACGGCCTGCCGCTGCATGTTCGAGCCCATCAGGGCCCGGTTCGCGTCGTCGTGTTCCAGGAATGGGATGAGGGCGGCCGAGACCGAAACGATCTGTTTCGGCGAGACGTCGACGAAGTCGATCCGTTCGGGCGGCTGGCGGGAAAGGGTCGGCCCGTGGCGGACCTCAATCCGGTTCTCCAGGAAGTGGCCGGCCTCATCCAGGGCCACGTTCGCCTGGGCGATGTAGTATCGCTCCTCCTGGTCGGCCGTAAGGTACTCGATTTCGTTGCTAACAAAGGGCCGGACCCGGACCCGCTCCATCGGGAGCCGGCTTATGCGCTCGGCCAGGTTCCGGTCAATTCGGCCGGGGCCAGCTCCTGACCGTTCTCGTCGTGAATGGGCTCCCGCAGAATTCGGCCCACCAGGTCTTCAACCCGGTTCGGAACCTCGTGCTTGACCCGCCGATAGGGCGTCTCCAGGAACCCGTATTCGTTCACGCGGGCATAAGTAGCCATCGAGGTTATAAGGCCGATGTTCGGGCCTTCGGGCGTCTCGACCGGACAGATCCGGCCGTAGTGAGAATGGTGGACGTCCCGAACCTCAAACCCGGCCCGCTCCCGGGAAAGGCCGCCCGGACCAAGGGCCGAGAGCCGCCGCTTGTGGGTCAGCTCAGCCAGGGGATTCGTCTGGTCCATGAACTGCGAAAGCTGGGAACTCCCGAAGAACTCCTTAATGGCCGCCGTCACCGGCCGGATGTTCACCAGGGCGCTCGGGGTTGCCTCCTCCGGCGGGGTGATGGTCATCCGCTCCCGAACGACCCGCTCCATCCGGAGCAGGCCGACCCGGAACTGGTTCTGGATGAGCTCCCCGACGGTGCGAACCCGGCGGTTGCCCAGGTGGTCGACATCGTCAGGCCGCTCCTCGGAAAGGAGGCCGCCGCACCGGTCGCACCGGCCCGGGGTGACCGGCGGGTTGACCCGACTGTAATAGGCCACCCGACACCGGGGGCAATACTGCGGCCCCAGGTCATAGTTGTTGAGCAGGATAATCCGCCGGACCATCTCAACCAGGTCGTCGGAGGTCAGGGCCTTGCGGCCCGGGTCGACCTCCAGGTCGAGCCGACGATTCAGCTTGTAGCGGCCAACCCGACCCAGGTCATACCGGCGCGGGTTGAAGTACAGCGCATCCAGCATCTGCCGGGCCGCTGCCTCGTTTGGCGGGTCGCCCGGCCGCATCCGCTTGTAGAAGTCTTCCAGGGCGGCCTTCTGGCCCTCCCGGGACCGGTCCCGGGTCAGGGCGTTCTTTACCGGGTCTCGGGCGAGGGTAGCCCTGAGCCATGAGAAGTCAGGGTTCGTATCGACCCCCTCGAAGAGCTCAAAAAGCTCCTCGTCGCTGCCAAATCCTACCGCCCGCAGGAACGTTGTTACCGGCAGCTTCTTCTTACGGTCGATCCGGGCCGAAATCCCGGTCCGGGGACTGCTCTCAAACTCGAGCCAGGCGCCCCGATTCGGGACAACCTTCCCGAAGCAGAGCCGCCGGCCCGAAATTGGGTCGACCTCCAGGCTGAGATAGACGCCGGGTGAGCGGATAAGCTGGCTTACAACCACCCGCTCGGCACCGTTGATAATGAACGTGCCAGTGGAGGTCATCAGGGGGAAGTCCCCCATGAAGACCTTCTGCTTGCGCTCGATTTGGGTTCCGTCTTCCCGGCGGATAACCAGGGTCACCTCAACCCGGAGGGGGGCAGCATAGGTGACATCCCGTTCCCGGGCTTCCCACTCGGTATATTGAGGCTTACCGAACTCGTAGTCGCCGAAATAGAGGGCCATCCGCCGCCCGGTAAAGTCCTCGATCGGCGAGACCTCATCGAGGACCTCCCGGAGGCCCTCTTCCATAAACCAGCGGAAGGACTTAAGCTGAACGTCAATCAGATTGGGCAGGGGCAGAATATCCGGAATTCGGGCGTAGGATTTCTGGGGCAACTTCAAGCTATCCGCTGATAAGGAAACCAGAGACATAAGCGAACACTCCCCCGGTTAACAAAATCTACCGGCACTTATACCCTTGAACGGGGAACCAGCAACATTCCAGAGGACACGTTAAGGGTGAAACAAGCCGCAGATCACACTCAACCAGCCTACACTATACCACGGCGCCCGGATACTGTCAAGGACCCCACCCGCAGGCCCCGTCCGGTCCCGGCCCGACGGCCGGCCCGGCGGCGCGCTCGGCCGACCTTGCGGTGGGGTAGCGTCAACGGGCAATCTTTATTATAGCATACGGTCCTGGACCCTTACCCTGGAGGAGCCTGGACTGCCCGGCCTATACTTCATACCTGAACATCCTTTGAGGAAGGTGACGGTGCCATGGCCGTAAACCAGCCCTCAGCTCTCACCCGGGAAGAGGCCCTAAAGATCGTCGACGAGCTGGTCAGGACCCCCAACATCAAGAAACACCTCCTCGCCGTCGAAGCCTTCATGCGGCGGCTTGCCCGCCACTTCGGCCAGGACGAGGACGAGTGGGGCCTGACCGGCCTTCTGCATGATGCTGACTACGAGGTCCCCGAGAAGGACCTCGACCGGCACACCGAGATTACGGCCGAGCGGCTCCGGCAGTACGTCGGGACCGAACGGATCATCAGCGCAATCCTCGCCCACAACCACAAGGCGCCGATGGATACGACCATGGCGAAGGCCCTCTACGCCTGCGACAACCTGACAGGCCTGATTGTCGCCTGCGCCCTGGTTCACCCCGACAAAAAGCTCGAACCCCTCACCGTCGACTTTGTCCTGCGCCGCTTCAAAGAAAAATCGTTCGCCCGGGGCGCAAGCCGGGAAGAGATCCTGACCTGCGAGCCAAACCTGGGTATTCCCCTCCCCGAGTTTATCGGCCTCGGCCTCGAGGCGATGAAGGGGATCGCGGCCGACCTGGAGCTTTAACCGCCGCCCTTCCCCGCCCCCAGGGCCAGCCTGCCCAGATAAAGAAAGACCCCCAGGTTCAGGCCGGCATTCCCCAGGCCCAGGGCTGACCGGGTGGTTTCGTCAAAGAGGTTGAGGACCGGGTCGGCGACAGCCAGATTCACCAGGTAAGTCAGACTTATCAGGCTGAAGACCAGGGCCGGGCGGCCGCCGGCCGGAAAAACCGGTGCGAGCAGGGCCGGGACGAAAAAGAGGTGGTTTTCGTGGACCTGTGGGGCCAGCATGAAGAAGCTGAACCCGACGAAGGCCGCTAGAAGCCAGAGCCTCGGCGGGTCAGGCTGCCCTCCGACCCGCCGAATTACGGCAATGACGGCCCCAGAGGTGAGGCTGAGGCCGGCGGCCCGGTAGGAAACCGGTCCAATGAGCGGTGCCAAATCAGGGATGGTGAGCCCCTGGCCCAGAGTTAAAAGCCACCAGAGGTTGTGGGCATTCGCCGAGACGACGGGCATCACGCTGGCCGTCTGAACCGGCAGGGTGGACAGTTCACCGACCGTTCCGCCCAGGATAAAGGGCAGGGTCAGGCCGAATCCGACGGCCGCCCCGACCCCCAGCCCCCGGAAGGTCGGGCCGGGGCCGAACCAGCGCACGGATGCCCAGGCCGCGAGGGGCAGGAGCACCCACGCCTGGGGCTTTGACATGGCCGCGAGGGCTAAGGCCGCCCAGGCGGCGACCACCTGTCCAGATCCCAGCAGACCAAACCCGGCCAGGAGAAAGAGGGTGTGGACCGAGTCCGGCTGGCCCCAGTGGCTCACCGTGAAAACCAGCCCCGGATTTAACCCGTAGCCGGCCATTGCCAGAAGGGCCGGGCCGAAACCTAGTTGAGGCCGTACTACCAGGTAAACAACCCCCGCCGCGGCCACGTGGGCAAGGACCGCCGGCACCTTTAAAAGAAAAGTGAGCAGGCGGCTGTCGAAGGCCCGCTTGAGGTCGAAGGTGGGGTCGGCTACCTGCCGGTAAATTTCGCCGACGAGCCGGTAGTAGTAAAGGTGGACCGGCGGGTAGATGGCGTAG
>JAUQQI010000072.1:5204-8367 GCA_030549955.1 Chloroflexota bacterium | reverse complement strand
CTCGTCTTCCAGACGGCCTGGCACATGCTCGTGAAGCGGGCCGGGATTCGCCCCGGTGAGACTGTCCTCGTTCAGGCCGGCGGCAGCGGGGTCGGGAGCGCCGCGATCCAGATCGCGAAGCTCTTCGGCGCCAGGGTTATCACCACCGCGTCCTCCGAAGCGAAACTAAACAAAGCCCGGGAGCTGGGGGCCGACGAGACGATAAACTACGCCGAGACCGACTTCGTCGGGGCGGTCCGCAACCTTACGGAGGGGCACGGGGTCGACGTGATTTTCGAACACGTCGGGGGCGAGGTCTTCAGCAAGAGCATCCGGATCCTGGCCCGGGGCGGCCGGCTGGTTACCTGCGGGGCAACGGCCGGAGCCACCCCTGAAATCGACCTGCGATACGTCTTCAGCCGTCAGCTCGCGGTTTTCGGGGTGTACATGGGGTCCCGGGCCGACCTGCTCGAAGCCCTCCAGCAGGTTGAGGCCGGCCGGCTCCGGCCGGTCATCGACCGGGTCCTGCCCCTTGAGCAGGCGGCCGAGGCCCACCGGATTCTGGCTGACCGGGCCCAGTTTGGAAAAGTAATCCTGGTGCCGTAGTCGGGGCTACGACGCCGCCTCGGCCCGGGTCCCGAGGCAGGCCAGCACGCTCTCGACCATATGGTCGGTCTGGTCAAAGAGCATCACGTTGACCCCGTCAACCCCGTCAATCCGGCGGAGGCCGGCCACCAGGTCCGCCAGAAGCTTAAAACCCGCCTCCCGGGGGTCCGCCGCCCGGGCCAGCGTTTCCCGGACCGAGGCCGGAACCGGGATGCCGAGGTTCCGCTCGACCCGGCCGATGTCCTCCAGGTCGAGGACGGGCATGAGCCCGGCGATGAGATAAGGCCGGCGGTTGCCGAGCAGCCGGAGCCTCTCGGCCAGCTCGGCGATGGGACCGAGTTCGAAAACGGGCTGGGTCTGGAGGAAGTCGGCCCCGGATTCAACCCGGCGTCGAGCCAGCCGGAACGCCTTCTCCACCGGGGCCGACGTAACGTCGACGGCCCCGCCGACGAAAAAGTGGTGACCCTCGGCCTTCTGCTGGGCAAAGAGCCCGATCAGCTCGACAGTTGAGAGGTCGTGAACGGCCCTGGCCTCGGGGTCCGGGCCCTTCTCGATGGGGTCGCCCTTAACACACAGGACATTCTGGACCCCCAGCAGCCCGGCCGCCAGAATCTGACTTTTCAGGGCGAGCCGGTTCCGGTCCCGGGTATTTACAACCCAGATAGGGTCGATCCCCTGGAGGCGCAAGACGTAGGCGGCGACGAGGCTCTCGAGCCGGGGCCGGGCGGCATGGTTGTTAGTAACCGTCAGGGCAACCGCAAACCGGCCGAGCCGCCGGGCCCGGCGGATAAAGCTGCTAAGGCGCGCCCGGCGGGGGGGCGAAACCTCCGAGGCGATAACAAACTCGCCGGCCGCCAGCCGGGCCTCAAGCGGGCTCGGCGTACTGAGGGGTCGGGTCAAAACCGGTCCTTCCAATCCGTCGACCTCCCGAAAAAGCCGAGGGTTCAACCTGTAATTTTACCAGCAGCCCTGCCCCTGCACCAGACCAGGCCCTTCCGGTTCCACCGGCAAGCGCCGCAACGAAGCGCGGCGCAGTCGGCTGTCCGCTGTCTGTCAGAAAGGTTTGCGGACGCAGGATACCGGCTCCGTACAGGCTCTTGGGTAGCCCATATAAAGGGCGGCGACTCTCGCCTCTTCCGCCGGCGTGAGCTCCTTCAGGGCAAACGCGACCGGCCAGATTGCCCCGTCGTCAAGATTCGCCGCGTCAGTAAACCCGAGGGT
Organism: Chloroflexota bacterium; assembly: GCA_030549955.1. GTDB lineage: Bacteria > Chloroflexota > Dehalococcoidia > JAUQQI01 > JAUQQI01 > JAUQQI01. The sequence continues at coordinate 6,561 of JAUQQI010000072.1, read as the reverse complement.
AGCATACCTCGTCTTGAACTTGTGGGCGGGCTGGAAGAAGCAGACGACCTTCCCGTCTCTGGCGTACGCTGGCATCCCGTACCAGAGTCTCGGCGAGAGGTCCGGTGCGGCGGCCTTGATGATGGCGTGGAGCCGCCTGGCCATGGTGCGGTCCGGCTCCGGCATAACGGCGACCCTGGCCAGCACGGCCCGTTCCCCATCGGTCCCAGCCGCCCTCAGCTCGCGAACCCGCTCCTTCAGTGCGGCCTTCTCCTCAGCCGTCAATCCCCCGGCCGCCTTGCCAGACTTGCGCTCCCGCCTCCGGGCCGGCTTCCCCTCTTCCATAAGAAATGCCCTATTCCCTCGGAATAATCGGCAGGACCACGTGGGACGGGTGGGCCCGGTCGTGGTAAACCGTATTGACAGCGACCTGCCAGCGCTGAATCGGCCCGAGGGGATCGCCGGTGTTCGGGTTTACGTCAAAGCGGGGCCAGTTACTGCTCGAGATATCAAGCCGGATCCGATGGCCCTTCTTGAAGACGTTGCTCGTCGGGTAACAGGTTATGGTGAACTCGTAAACCCGGCCCGGCTCCATGAATTCCGGCCTCTCAAAACCGTTCCGGTAGCGGGCCCGGATGATGCTGTCGGTCAGGTTCAGGGCGTAGCCATCGGGGTAGTCCTCACTCGGCGGATATACGTCGATGAGCTTGGCCGTAAAGTCGGTATCGACCGCCGATGAGCTGGCCCAGAGTCGGACGATAATCGGTCCCGTCACCTCCACGTCGTGGGGCAGGGGGTCTGTTTGAAAGACCAGGACGTCGGGCCTGACAGCGAGCGGGGCTGTATCCTTGCAGTAAAAGAGCTCGCGCCGGCCCCGCTGGTCAAACCCGCCGGGGGGAATCACGTCCCCGGCCGCGGAGATGCTGCCCCCAATGGTCGGGACCGGGTCCATCGGGTTAAAAAGATAGCTATCGGGCGGCTCTTCGCCGGGCGGCTCAGGACTCAGCTTGCCGCCGGCGTGCAGGTAAAACGGCGTCCACTGCGTCCGGGCCAGGGGCCACTCCGACTCGGACCGCCAGTAGCCGCCGTGGAAGAGCCGGCCCTCAGGTGTTTTGTGACCGTCGCCGGTGCCCATAACGAAAATCCTTACCGGCGGCTCGTCGGTGACGCCCGTGTCGAGGCCTTTGAGCCAGAAATCAAACCAGCGAAGGCGGAACCCGTCGTAGTCGTCCAGGATGGCATCGGGACCAAAATCGACGTCGCCCGACCACGACTGCCGCAGGGTGACGACCCCGTGGGTCCAGGGGCCCATGATGAGCCGCATCGGACTCCGCTTGCGCCGGCTGAACTCAACGAAGTTTTCGGTGCTGGCCCGGGC
>JAUQQI010000072.1:0-5194 GCA_030549955.1 Chloroflexota bacterium | reverse complement strand
TGGGTCGGCAGGGGGCGGGGGGGTGTAGCGCCCGGTCGGAAAAGGGTTGGCCTGAGCCAGTAATGGATATTTTTAGATGCGTCCAAAAGCATCTCCCGGAGGGCCCGGTCCTTCATTGCCTCCGGGCTCGTCGTCGCCATCCGGAAGGCGTAGACGACGAACCTCAGTTCCATCGCCCCGCCCTGGCGCATTGCGCACTTGTGGTAATTGGACATTCCCTCGCTCACAAACATGGCCGCCAGCCCCGGCGGGTTCAGGATCGCGAGGGCGTGCTGGTCACTGGCGGTATATGAGAGGCCGATGGTTCCAATCCGACCGTTGCACCATTCCTGCCGGACAATCCAGCTGAGGGTATCGTAGCCGTCGGGAGCTTCCCGGGCGAACGGGTACCACTGGCCCTCCGAAAGGCCGCGCCCCCTGACATCCTGGATGACGGCGACGTAGCCGTGGCGGGCGAAAAACTTCCCGGTCGAAACGAGCTCGAGATTGGACTTATCGTACGGCGTCCGCTCGACCAGGACGGGGAACTGCCCGGCCACCGGGCGGCCGTTCAAGGCTGGCCGATAGATATCGGCCGCCAACCTCACCCCGTCCCGCATCGGGATAAAGACGTTGCGCTCGACAACCACATCGAAAGCCTGGGCTGACCCCTGGTAAGGCGCCTCACGCATGCCGGCTTGGGCCTCCTTCGGTAGACTCAGGCCTGGAAATCGGCCACAAGTTGGGAATATGATTCAGCCAGCTCGAGGGCCCGGTCCGGGTCCTCGCTTTCGGCAATAATGTGCACGATGGGTCGGTCGGCGTCGGGCAGGATGAGGACCCACCCGCCCGGCACATCCATCTGGAATCCGTCAATCTGGCGGGCCGAGTGCTCGGGAAACCGCTCGTGGAACCGGCGCATGACCCGGCCCTTCTTCTCCCACGGGCACGGAACCCGCCGGCGGACCATGTGGAGGGCCGGCAACTGGCGGACAAGCTCGCTCAGCCCAACCCCGTGCCGGCCCAGGAGGTCAGCGAGCCGGGCGACGGCGAAGAGGCCGTCCACAGTCGGCTGGAACCCGGGAAAGATAAAACAGCCCTCCCCGTCGCCGGCGAAAACGACATGGTCGTGGGCTGCGGCCGCCATAAGGGCCTGGTGGTTGGCCCGGGTCCGCTGAACCCTGACCCCAAACTCGGCGGCGACCTGGTCGACAGCTCGGGTTGCAGTAACCGGGACAGCCACCACCCGACCGGGGTTCTCCCGAAGGACCAGGGCGACCAGGGCCGTAAGCAATTTCATCCCGTCCACGGGCATTCCCAGGTCGTCCACAACCCGCAGCCGCTCCCCCCCGGGCTCCAGGTAGACCCCGAGGGCCCCACCAACCGCCCGGACGATGGCCGCAAGCCGCTGGATCGCCTGCTCAACGACATCCGGCGGCTGGGCGAGACGGGCCTCATCGAGGGCCGCATTCAGGCTGATAACGTTCAGGCCGAGCCGGTCGAGTAGCTGGGGCAGGACGAGAACACTGCTTCCATGGGCATAGTCAATCACCACCGGCGGCCGCCGGGAATCCGGCAGTCGCCCGTCAAAGGCTTTGACAAAGGCCTCTTCATACCGGCTCACCAGGTGGGGAGCATCGATAATGCTCCCGATTTCGTCGAAGAAGACCCGCCGGACATCGCCCCGGAAAAAGGCGTTTTCGATCTTACGCTCCGTAACCTGGTCGATATCAAGGCCCCGGTTGTCAAAGAATTTGATATCGACAACACGCGGGTCAAAGGGCGAGAGGCGGACGTGGACGCCCCCGGCCGCGTCGGTCGCCGCCGTCAGGTACCGGGCCACCGGGGTTGGGGCGCTCTTTATGTCCAGGACATTGATGCCGGCTGACGGCAGGCCGGCGATGAAGCCCCGCTTGATCATCCGGGGGATGCGGTGCGGGTCCCGGTTAATGATGACTTTTGCCCCCTTCGGGAGGGTCGTCCCGTAGGCCGCCCCGAGCTTCGCCGCAAACTCGGGGGTAAGCTCCATGTTGGCCAGCCCGCTCACCCCGAACCGCCCGAAGAGGACCCGCCGGACCCGCGGAGCCCAGATGATGCTTTCGGAGACGATGGCCCCGCTTTCAACCTCTTTTTTCGGCCAGATTTTCACGTCGGGCTGAATTACGGCGTCCTCGCCGATGACCGTTTCGTCGCCAATGACTGCCCCTTCCATGACCCTCGCCCGCTTCCGGACATTGACCTGGGAAAGCAGGACCGCCCCCCGAATCTGGGCGTGGGGCCCGACGTAGCAATCGCGCCAGACGCTGCTCTCGTGGACCTCAGCTCCCTCGTCGATGATGGTGTTCCGCCGGACCACCGCCGGCCCAACGACCGCCGCCCCCCGCTGGATGCGACACCCGCTCCCAATGTAGACGGGGCCGATAATGGTAGCTCCGGGCGAGATATCGACATCCTCGGCCTCGACCCAGATGCCGTTGCCAAGGTCGAGGCCGAGGGGTCCAAGGTTAACCTGCCCGTTCAAAAGGTCAAAACTCGCCCGAACGTACTCCTGGATGTTCCCGATGTCCGTCCAGTAGCCCCGGACAACGTGGCCGAAAAGACGCTCGCCCCGCTGGAGCATCCGGGGAAAAAGGTCGGCGCTGAAGTCGTAGGGCCGGTCGGCCGGGACTTCTTTTAAGACCTCAGGCTCAAGAACGTAGATGCCGGTGTTTACCGTATCGCTGATAACCTGGCCCCAGTCGGGCTTTTCCTGGAACTGACGGATCCGCCCATCCGGGTCGGTCACGACGACCCCATATTCCAGGGGGTTTGGCACCCGGTAAAGGCCGATGGTTACCAGGGCCTGCCGGGCCCGGTGGGCCTCAATAACTTCGGTCAGGTTGACGTCCGTGAGGGCGTCGCCGCTGATGACGAGAAAAGTTCCGTCGAGGTCCTTTTCGGCGAGTTTGACCGAACCCGCGGTTCCGAGGGGGGTCGGCTCCAGGCTGTAGGTGATGCGCAGTCCAAAGCCCCGGCCGTCTCCGAAGTAGTCGAAGATGTGGGAGGCCAGGTAGTGGATGGTGATTATGACGTCGGTGAACCCGTGTTCCCGGAGGAGATTGAGCACATGCTCGAGGCAGACCCGGTTGACGACCGGAACCATCGGTTTCGGGCGGTTGATGGTGAGGGGCCGCAGACGGGCACCCTCCCCGCCAGCCATGACAACTGCCTTCACTGGCGACCTCTGCTTCCCAAGCCAGGACGTCAGAAGGGGTCGAACGGCCCGACCGGCCCACCCAACCCGCTCCCCGCTGAAAAAACCACCGGGGGTCTCATCCGTAGTCTAGCCGAACCCCCGGCTTACCGTCAAACCGAAAGACTTACCCCAGTTCCCGGAAGAGGCGGACGCCGCAAACGACCGCCAGCAGGGTGATAATGACAGCCGACGTGACACACCAGACGCACCACGCCTGCAAAACGAACGCTTCAACGGCCGTCAAATACATTGAGAACAACCAGCCGGCCAGGGCCAGCCCGAACGCCAGCGTCCGAACCCAGAGAGCCTCCCGCAGGGCCGGCAGAAACCCGGCGACACCGAGGCCGGCGAGGACAAGATAGGCCCCAAAGCCCCAGAGGGCGACCGGCAGGCCGAAGAGCTCCGAAAAGGGGCTCGCATTAACAAAATCACACCCCCCAAACCCGACGCAGGCCGGCGTACCCCCGGTTAAGCGGGTCCAGGTGAGGTAACCGGCGACGGCCGCCCCGACCAGGGCCAGGCCGACCTGCGCCACCCCGAGCCAGGCGAGTCCCGGGCCGGCCGCGGCGGCGTCAACCCTGGCCGAGAAGTTGGGCGATGTACCCGTCATAGGCGCCGAAATCGTAAAGGCCCTCGAAGACCCGGCCGTTAATAACCACCGTTGGCGTCGAGCGGATACCCCGCTGCCGGGACTGGTCGGCCGACCTGGCAATGAACTGGGAATAACGGCCCGAGGTGAGACAGGTCTGGAACCGGTCGACGTCGGCCCCGACCGTCCGGGCGAAATCGGTCAGCCGGCTATCGGTGAACCAGCCCCGATTCTCGCCCCGCTGATTGGCAAAGACCACATACTGATATTCCCAGAACTTGCCCTGCTCGGCGGCGCAGGCCGCCGCCTCGGCTGCCCGGAAGGACTCCGGGCCGATGAAGGGGAAGTAGCGAAAGACGACATAAACCTGGCCGGTCTTAACATATTTCGCATCCAGCTTCGGGTCGACCTCGACCGCGTACCGGCCGCAGTACGGACACTGGAAGTCCGCAAACTCCTCGATGACAACCTTCGCCTGGGGGTTGCCTTTGTAGGGGTACCCATCCGGCGTCAGGCCGGTTGGGAAATCGACCGGGGGCGGCGGACTGGCGGCGGGGCGGGTTGCGCTCTGAAACTGGAGGGCAATCAGGCCGACCGTTCCGACCACCGCCAGCACGACTACAACCACAACGAAGGGAGAAATCTGGCGCTTCCGGCGCCTGGCTGCCATACTGTCCCGGCATATTTTAACACGGGGCCCGGTTCGGCGTCGGGGGTGTATAATCTTCTACGGCAGGACGCCCGGGCGTCCCTGGCAGGACCGGATGTTTGAAGCCCTTTCCGAGAAGCTCCAGGAAGTTTTTCGCAGACTTGGCGGGCGCGGCCGGCTGACCGAGGCCGACGTCGACGCCGCCCTGCGGGAGGTGCGGGTCGCCCTTCTCGACGCCGACGTCAACTACCGGGTCGTCCGGGACTTCATCGGCCGGGTCCGGGAACGGGCCGTTGGGGCCGAGGTTCTCAAGCATCTCTCGCCGGCCCAGCAGGTCATCAAAATCGTCTACGAGGAGCTCGTAAACCTGCTCGGGCCGGCCGTGCCCCGCCTCGAGTCGCCGGCCCAGCCGCCCGGTGTCGTGATGCTGGTCGGCCTGCAGGGGTCGGGCAAGACGACGACCGCGGCCAAGCTGGCCCTCCACCTGCGCCGCCAGGGCCAGCGGCCCTTCCTGGTCGCGGCCGACCCCTACCGGCCGGCCGCTGGGGCCCAGCTGGAGATTCTCGGCCGCCAGCTGGATATTCCCGTTTACCACGAGCCTTCGGGCCGGGATGCGGTGGCCACGGCCGAAAACGGCCTCCGCCGGGCCCGGGAGGCCGGGGCCAGCTGGGTCATCCTCGATACGGCCGGCCGCTTGCACATCGCCGACGCCCTGATGGCCGAGCTGGCGGCCCTTAAGGCC
>JAUQQI010000127.1:7389-8437 GCA_030549955.1 Chloroflexota bacterium | reverse complement strand
GAACCTGGCTGATGAGCTTTGTCACCGTCGCCGACTCAATCGGTTCGTCGTCCGAGACCCCGGCCCACTCCATCAGGCCCTTGATCCGGTCGCCCCCGAACCGGCGGATTATGTCATCCTCAAACGAGACGTAGAAGCGGGAGCTTCCGGGGTCCCCCTGCCGGCCGGCCCGGCCCCGGAGCTGGTTGTCGATCCGGCGGGACTCGTGCCGCTCGGTGCCGATGATGTGCAGGCCCCCGAGCTCGACAACCTTCTGCCGGTCGGCTTCCCACTGCTTCTTCGCCTCGGCATAGGCCTCTTCCCACTGCTCCGGGGTCGCCTTGTGGAACTCAATGCCCCTGCGCTTGAGAATCTCCCGGGCCAGAAGCTCCGGGTTCCCCCCAAGAATGATGTCGGTGCCCCGGCCGGCCATGTTCGTGGCGATGGTCACCATGCCGGGCCGGCCGGCCTGGGCGACGATATAGGCCTCCTGCTCGTGGTATTTCGCGTTGAGGACCTGGTGGGGGATGCCCCGGGCCTTGAGCATGGCCGAAAGCCGCTCGGATTTTTCAATGGAGACGGTTCCAACCAGGACTGGCCGACCCTGACGGTAAAGCTCCTCGATCTCCCGGACCACCGCCCGAAACTTGGCCTCCTCGGTCTTGTAGATGACGTCCGGGTAGTCGACCCGGATCATCGGCTTGTTGGTCGGGATGACCACAACCTCGAGGCCGTAGATCTTGTAGAACTCTTCGGCCTCGGTGGCGGCCGTGCCGGTCATCCCGGCAAGCTTTTCGTACATCCGGAAATAGTTCTGGAAAGTAATGGTGGCCAGGGTCACGCTCTCCCGCTGGATCCGGACCCCCTCCTTGGCCTCGATGGCCTGGTGGAGGCCCTCGGAGTAGCGGCGGCCAAACATGAGCCGGCCAGTAAACTCGTCGACAATGATAACCTGGCCGTCCTTGACCACATAATCGCGGTCCCGCTTGAAGAGGGCGTGGGCCTTGAGGGCATTTTCCAGGTAGCGGGTCAGCTCGTAGTTTTCCGGGGCATAAAGGTTGTCCACCCC
>JAUQQI010000127.1:0-7379 GCA_030549955.1 Chloroflexota bacterium | reverse complement strand
GTCAGGCTGACGGTCCGGTGCTTCTCATCAACGACGTAATCTTCATTCGGACGCAGCCTGGCGACCAGGCGGGCAAAAAGGTAATACTTATCGGTCGACTGCTCGGCCGGTCCGCTGATAATCAGCGGGGTGCGGGCCTCGTCAATGAGGATGTTGTCGACCTCATCGACGATGGCGTAGTGGAGCTCCCGCTGGACGCACTGGGATAGGTCCCAGGCCATGTTATCCCTCAGGTAGTCAAACCCGAACTCGTTGTTGGTGCCGTAGGTGACGTCGGCCAGGTAGGCCTCCCGGCGGCTGACAGGCCGCAGGTGGTTAAATCTGGGGTCATCCGGCACGTAACTCGGGTCAAACAGAAAGCTGGCCTCGTGCTGAATGCTGGCGACCGACACCCCGAGGGCATGGTAAATCGGTCCCATCCACTGGGCGTCCCGCTTGGCCAGGTAGTCGTTGACGGTGACGACGTGGCCGCCCCGGCCGGTCAAGGAATTGAGATAGGCCGCCAGAACCGCCACCATCGTTTTGCCCTCGCCCGTTTTCATCTCCGCGATCTTCCCCTGGTGGAGGACGATGCCGCCCATGAGCTGGACGTCAAAGTGGCGCATGCCAAGGGTTCGCTTCATCGCTTCCCGGACGGCAGCGAAAGCCTCCGGCAGCAGGTCATCGAGGGTCGCGCCGGCTGCAAGCCGGGCCTTGAACTTGTCGGTCAGCGCCCGGAGCTCGGCGTCGGTGAGCTGTTCGAACTCGGGCTCGAGGGCGTTTATCCGCTGGACGATGGGCTGGAGCTTGCGCAGCTCCCGCTCATTGCTGTTGGCGACGCGGCCGACCAGCTCTCTGAGGACGGAACCGAAAACCATAAGCGGGCATTACTTCCTTCCAAACTGGATTATACAACGGCCCCGGTTGCCCGGGGCCGGTGGCCTGACCAGACCCCTCTCCGGGGGAGTCTGGCCACGCTGGCTGAATGGGTGGCCCGGTCGGCCCGGCAACGACCAAGCCGGAGGTGAATCGGAGCCCGAAAGACGTTATCCGCCGGGACCGGTCCCGTTCGGGCTACCCCACCGGACCAGCCCCGCCGCCCAGGTGAGACCCGCCCCGAACCCGACCATCAGGACCAGGTCACCGGGCCTGAGGCGGCCCCGCTCAACGGCCTCGGCCAGGGCAATGGGAATCGATGCCGCCGACGTGTTCCCGAATCGGTCGAGATTTATGTAGACTTTATCCGCCGGCAGGTGGAGGGATTTCGCCGCCGCCCGGATGATGCGCTCGTTTGCCTGGTGGGGGACGAAAAGGGCCACATCCTCCAGGGTGTATCCGGCCCGTTCCAGGACCTGGCGGCTCGCCGCGACCGTAACGTTGACCGCAAACTTGAAGACTTCCGGCCCGTTCATGTAAAGATAGGTGGTTTCGGCCCGGGCCCGCTGCTGGGGGCTCGCCGTCGGCCCAAGCAGGTAAAGGAGCCGGTCGCCGGAACCGTCGGTTCCCAGGACGTAGCTCAACAGGCCCAGGGGTTTCTCGGTCGCCTCCAGGACCACCGCCCCGGCTCCGTCTCCGAAAAGCACGCAGGTTTTCCGGTCGGCCCAGTCGACAACCCGGGAAAGAACCTCACTGCCGACCACCAGCACCCGCCGGTACGACCCGTTCTGGATGAACTGGGTGGCGGTGGCCAGGGCAAAAATAAAGCCTGAGCAGGCCGCATTCAGGTCGAAGGCGGCGGCCCGCCGGGCCCCCACGGCATGCTGAACCCGGGCGGCCACGCTGGGAAACATCCAGTCGGGGGTGCAGGTCGCGACGATGACCAGGTCCAGGTCGGCCGGGTCGGTGGCGGCCGCCGCCAGGGCCTCGCGGGCGGCCCGGATCGCCAGGTCCGATGTCGCCTCGTCATCGGCGACGACCCGGCGCTCGGAGATCCCCGTCCGGGTCCGGATCCACTCGTCGCTGGTATCAACGAGCTTCTCGAGGTCGGAGTTTGTCAGTACCCGGTGGGGCACAGCCCGGCCACAGCCGGTGATCGCGGCGTAGGTCGTCACGGCTCCTCCACCTCGGGCAAAAGCTCCTGGCGCAGACGTTTAATTGTCCGGTGAAGGAGGAGTTTTACGGCGCCCTCGCTTTTGCCAAGGATCTTCCCGATCTCGGCGTTGGAAAGCCCCTCGACGAACTTGAGGGCAAGCAACCGCTGCCTTTCGGCCGAGAGTTTCATCACGGCCCGCCGGACCTTCTCCCGCAGCTCCCGGGAGATCAGGTCGTCAACCGGGTCCTCGGATTCAGAAACCCCCAGCTTCGGCAGGGAACGGCTCCGGCGGGCGGTATCCCGGTGCCAGTTGGCCACCAGGTTGTGGGCTATCCGGTAGAGCCAGGTTGAAACCCCGGAACCGCGGTCGGTATATCGGGAGACGGCCCCGAGGGCCTGGAAGAAGACCCGGGAGGTCAGGTCCTCGGCCTCGGCGGCGTTCCCGACCCGGCGGTAAACGTAGGCGTAAATCCGGTCAAAGTACCGCCGGTACAGTTCGGCAAAAGCGCTCAGGTCCTGCCTGGCCCGCAGAATGAGCGCCTCGTCCGATTCGCCGTGCAGTTGGAGCGCGGTATCGCCGCTCAGTTTTTACCCCTGAGTGTCCTGCTTCCTGAGTATAACCAACCGGCAAACCGTCGGGCAAGTCCTGCCCTAACCTCGGCAGATACCAGCATTATGCCCGCGCTGGCCGCCGGAGATTTTTAAACCGGCCCCAAAAAGGACCGGAGAAGGGGGCCTCGGCGGCTTCCGGCTGGGCGCCTGCGCCACCAACGCATTGCTCGCCCCAGGGGCGGCGTCCTGTGGGGACAACTGAACCGGCCGGAGCCTACGGTTAACATCCCTGGGCGGGCTTCGTGGTTGAACCGGAGCGCCCCCTTCGGCCCGGTGCAGGCCCAGCCAGACCGCCCCTGCGGAATACTTGACGTCCACCCAGCGGAATGCTGTAGTTAGCCATCATTCGTACAACCGTCTGAGTGATAGTCTGCTCATATTCTTTGCGGAGGTGCTACGTTGACATTTTACCTGCTCGCCGGACTGCTTGCCATCGTTGTAGTGTTAGCGACTGCCATCGGCCGGGCTGAAGGCCCGTTGCGCCTTAGCCGTTCCGCATTCCATCATCAATCATTTCACAACCCTGTGTTGATGACGGAACGCTTCCCGCTTCAGCGACCCACAGCTCGCAGGCCATCCTGTGGGGGATGTTCCGCCGCCGGAGGCAGCCCTTCCCGGGGAACTCCCGGTAGGGCCCTTCAGGTGGGCCAGACCATCAACCTGCTTGCGGGCCCAGTCGGAGAGCTTCATCATAGTAAGCGGCAGTTGTCAGCCCTCTCGATTGCCCCGACCTACCGGCTACCCCAGGGCTGTGCCTCCACCCAGGTGCCCCGCTGGGACGGCTCGGCCTGGGTCTGTGGTGATGTCGCCGGCGGGTATACCATCGGGCCTGGCCTCGTCCTCTCCGGAACCGAGCTCCGGGTCAATTTCGGGGGCACCGGCTCGGCATCTCAGGTGACCCGGAGCGACCACACCCACAGCGCGGCTGAAATCTTGACCGGAACCCTCAGCCTCGCCCGGATCCCCCAGGGCCCGGGTAGCGGCCTCAATGCCGACCTGCTGGATGGCCTTAACTCAACCGCCTTCGCCCTCGCAACCCATGACCACGACGCCCGTTATTACACTAAAACCGAATCCGACGGCCGCTACCTGTCGATAACCGGAACCGCCGCCAATGCGGCAATGCTCGGTGGCTTCGACCCGAGCTACTATGCCCCGGTTAACCACAATCATGACGACCGGTACCTGCTCTCCACGGGCAAGGCTGCCGACGCCGATAACCTGGACGGCCTGGACTCGACGGCCTTTGCCCAGGCAACTCACGACCACGACAGCCGCTATTTTACAAAGGCGGAGCTTCAGAGGGCAGGTTCGGCCCAGGTGAACTGGTTGAATCTTACCCAGGTGCCAGCCGGCTTTGCCGACGGCATCGACAACGATACCCTTGGGGCCTTAACCTGCGCCGACGGGCAGGTGCCCATCTGGAGTTCGGGGGCCGGCTGGGCCTGCGGCACCGGTGGCGGGGCAACCTATACCGCCGGACCGGGCCTGGTCCTTTCGGCCAACCAGTTCGGCGTAAATTTCGGGGGCACCGGCCCAGCGATGACCGTCGCCCGGAGCGACCACAACCACGACTCGACCTACTGGCGGGCCGGCGGAAATAGCGGCCTGGCCTCAGGCGCCAATTTCCTGGGGGACAACCGATAACCTGGGTCTGACCGTTGGGGTGAGCAACACCGCCGCCCCGCGTCTCTTCCCGGCCCGGGAGAGCGATTACGGTTACAGCCCGAACCTGGTCGGCGGCCACATCAGCAACACCGTGAGCGCCGGGGTCATCGGTGCCACCATCGGCGGGGCAGCCCCGGGCGGCGGGACACCCCAGCACAACGCCGTCACCGGCCGCTTCGGCACGGTGGGAGGTGGCCTCAAGAACCAGGCCGGCGACAACGACGGAAACCCGGCCACCGGGGCCTTCGCCACCGTCAGCGGCGGCATCGACAATACCGCCGGCGGTATGGCCTCGATGATTCCGGGCGGCACCGAAAACCGGGCGACCGGCAACTTCAGCTTCGCCGCCGGCTACGGGGCCAATGCCGTCCACCACGGGGCCTTCGTCTGGGCCGACTCGACCGGGTCGCCCTTCAGCTCGGAGGCCGATAACCAGTTCATTGTCCGGGCCACCGGTGGCGTCAAGTTTATATCCGGCCTGCTCCCGCTTACCGGCGTCCAGCTCGACCCCGGCAGCGGCAGCTGGACCACGGCCAGCAGTCAGGCCCTCAAGGCCAACTTTGCCGACGTCGACCCGAAGGAGGTCCTGGCCGGCGTGATGCGCCTGCCCGTTCGGACCTGGAATTACCGGGCCCAGGACCCGTCGGTGCGCCACATGGGCCCGACTGCCGAGGATTTTAAGGCCACCTTCGGCCTGGGCGACAGCCCGGCCCACATCACCGCCGTCGACGCCGACGGCGTTCCCCTGGCGGCCATCCAGGGCCTCGGGCAGACCGTCGACGAGCTCAGGGCCGAGAACCGGGAGCTCAGGGGCCGACTCCGGCGTCTCGAAAGGCGGCTGGAAGCCCTCGAAGCCACCGGCCGCCCGGAAAGGGGACCCGGGCTGGTGCTGGCCATGGCCGGTGGTGCGGTCGGGGTCGGTCTCGGGTTTTGGGCCGGCCGGCGCCCCTGTTAACGGGTTTGGCTGAACCTAAAGGGCCGACTTTCAGGTAGACTTTCCCGGGAGGGTTCGATTGTGGTCACGGTCAACGAATCGAGCGATGGGGTCCGCCTGCGGCCCCTCGTCCGGCAGGTTACCGGCCTCATGGCTGAGCTTGGCGTGCCCGGGGTGGCCGTCGGCATCCTCCACGGCGACCGGGAATACACGGCCGGCTTCGGGGTTACTAGCCTTGAAAATCCCCTGCCCGTCACGGCCGACACCCTTTTCCAGGTCGGGTCGATAACGAAGACCTTCACCGGGACGGCCCTTATGCGGCTGGTTGAGGCGGGCAAGGTCCGGCTCGAGGAACCGGTCAGGAGCTACCTTCCCGATTTCAGGGTCAAAGATGACGAGGTCTCGGCGAAAGTCACCGTCGGGCACCTCCTGACCCATTCGAGCGGCTGGGTTGGGGATTATTTTGACGACTTCGGCCTGGGGGATGACGCTCTGGCCCGGATGGTGGCCGCGCTGGCCGACCTGCCCCAGATTACGTCCCCTGGTACGGTCTGGGCCTACAACAACGCCGGATTCTATGTCGCCGGCCGCATCATCGAGGTGGTGACGGCCAGGCCTTACGAGGACGCCCTCCAGGAGCTCGTCCTGGGCCCCCTCGGTCTAGAGCACGCCTACTTCTTTGCCCACGAGGTCGTCACCCACCGGTTTGCAGTCGGCCACCTGACCGGCGAGGCCGGGCCCTTCGTCGCCCGGCCCTGGGCCCTGCCCCGGTGCGCCAACCCGGTTGGCGGCCTGATTACGAGCGTCCGGGAGCTCTTCAAGTACGCCCGCTTCCACCTGGGCCACGGCCCCGGGATCCTTTCGGCCGGCGCCCGCCGGCTAATGCAGACCCCGACCGGCGAGGCGGACGCTGGCCGACTCATAGGTATCACCTGGTTCATCCAGCCGGTTGCCGGGGACATCCGCCTGGTCGGCCACGGGGGGGGGACCAAGGGCCAGATAACCCTCTTTAACTTCGTACCGGGCCACGATTTCGCCGTCTGCGTGCTGACCAACTCCGACCGGGGCGGGGTTATAAACTCCGAGGTCACCCGCTGGGCCGTGGAGGCCTTCCTCGGCATCACCTGGCCCGAGCCCGAAATCTACAACCTCGCCCCCGACCGGCTTGCGGCTTATGCTGGCCGCTATGAGGGAATCCTCTCGGATATCGATTTGGTCGTTGACGGCCCCTGGCTGATGCTCAAGCAGAGGCCAAAGGGCGGATTCCCCCGGAAGGACTCGCCGCCACGGCCTGCCCCGCCCCCGTCCCGGCTCGGCTTTTACGGCCCGGACCGGGTCATCGCCCTGGATCTCCCGCTGAAAGGGAGTCGGGGCGAGTTTCTACGCAACCCGGACGGGTCCATCGCCTGGTTCAGGTTCGGGGGCCGCCTCTTCCGCCCAGGGTTATGACCACAATTTTTGAGGTTCGACCGACACAGCCGAGTCAGCGAAGATAGAGGGTGCACTGTCCAACTTTAGGACCGGGTCTGAGCCAAGTCGCGACAAACTGCTCAAGACGAGCCGGGCGCAATACCCAGGGCCAGTACTCCCAGCAAACCCGGCTTATGTGCCCATTCTTGATCGCAGCGACGACAGCATCCTCACCGGTTAAACCAAATGCGGTAACTAACGGATAGTCAAACGGCGTTGGGTTGCGAATGCCTGCCACCAGATAGTAGAAACCAGCCTGCGGCATAAGCAAAAACAGTTGGTCCTCCGACGAGACGGCCCGTAGCTGCCCGGCTTGCCGGAGGGCTGCTTGCTCGAAGTCTGGCCGGACGAACGGTCCTCGAAAATGAGGCAGGGTTGATACAATCCGGTCCCCCGTCACCAGCATGACAGCCGGCAGGCCCACGGTTGCGAACAGCCCGCCTATTGTCGCCGTTCTTACGGCCAGCCGCCCGAGTCGGCAAGAGTCAATCAGCTTGCCAGCCACCGTCGCCAGAAGCCATGTGCCCACAACAAGGAACACCGGCATCATCAGCATGAGATGAGGGTAATCAGCCCGGGGAAAGATGGCGAGGAAGCTTGCCGCGGTGAATACCGCGGCCACAGAACCCTCCAAACGGTCGGATGACTTAAAACGCAGACACCAAATTCCCAAACCAATCGCGA
>JAUQQI010000205.1:3257-8525 GCA_030549955.1 Chloroflexota bacterium | reverse complement strand
TGCCTGAGATGCTCAAGGTGGACGGCGTGGATGTCTTCTTTCTCGGGCCGACAGATATTTCGTCGTCCCTCGGCCACCCCGGCAACCCCCGCCACCCTGAGGTAATGGCCGCCATTGAAGATGCCGACCGGCGGATCCGGGCGGCCGGCCGGGTCGTCGGGACCCTGGCCATTGACCCCGAGTGGACCCGATACTGGCGGGAGCGGGGCGTCCAGTACTTCTGCGGTGGGGTGACCCGGGTGCTGGTTCCGGCCCTGAGAAAATTCCTGGAGGAGGTTCGGGTCTGATGGCGGCCTCTCACCGCGAAAGAATTGAGCAGGTGCTTGCCGGCGGGCATCCCGACCGGCTGCCGTACGCCTTCTGGCGCCACTTTTACGACCAGGAGTCGTCGGCCCAAGACCTGGCCCGGGCAATGGTTGCCTGGCACCGGGAGTACGACTTTGACTTTCTGAAAGTTAACCCCCGGGCCCAGTATCACGTGGAGCCGTGGGGCGCCCGGTTCGAGTATTCCGGGGACCCCCACGAGCGTCCCCGTCCGGTGGCGTTTCCGGTCCGCACGCCCGAGGATCTGGCGGCCATCCCGCCGGTTCCGCCCGATGCCGGGGCCCTGGGCGAGCAGCTCGAGGCCCTGCGGCTTATCCGCCGGGAGCTCGGCCCCGATGTGCCGATGGTCGCGACGATTTTTGATCCCCTGTCCGTTGCGGCCGACCTGGTCGGGGCGGACGCGACCCTGGTCCGGTGGCTCCGGGAGTCGCCGGCGGCGGTCGAGGCCGCCCTTGAGACGATAACCCGGACATTTATCCCGTTTGCGCGGGCCTGCCTTGAAGCCGGGGCCGACGGCATCTTCTTTGCGACCACGACGCTGGCAACCCGGAATACCGTGACCGAGGAGGAGTACCTCCGGTTCGGCCGACCCTACGACCTGCGGGTCCTGGCGGCCGTAAGTTCGGCCTGGTTTAATATCCTGCACGTGTGCCAGGAAAACAATATGCTCTACCTGCTGGCAGACTACCCGGTTCAGGCCGTTAACTGGGCCGCGACCTCCCCAACTAACCCGTCCCCGGCCGCGGCCCGGGCCCGGCTTGGGGATAAGGTCATCATCGGGGGCGTGAGCCATCGGGCCCTCACCGCCCCCGACCCGGAGCCGGCCCTGGCGGAGGCCCGGCGGGCCGCCGAAGGGACCGGCGGGGTCCGGTTTATCCTGGGCCCGGATTGCTCGATCCCGACGACCACCCGGCCTGAGAACCTGCGGGCAGTCGTCGAGTTTGCCCGAAACTACCGGTGGTAAGGAGCATGTCCGAGCTCTTGCGGGAACGGCTAAAGCAGATGCTCCTGGAGCGGGCCGTAAGCTTCCGGGAGGTAGTCCTCTCGTCCGGGCGCAAGAGCAATTATTATATTGACGCCCGGATGGTTTCCCTATCGGGAGACGGCCTGGCGCTCACGGTCGAGCTCCTCTGGGATAAGGTCCGCGAGCTGGAGTTCGAGGCGGTCGGGGGGCCGACCATCGGGGCCGATCCCCTCGTGGCCGGGCTTTGTCTGCTCGCTTATCAGCGAGGCAGGAACCTGGCCGGATTCCTCGTCCGCAGAGAGCCGAAGGCCCACGGAACCGGCCGCCAGGTGGAGGGGCCGCTGACCCCCGGGATGCGGGCGGTTATCGTCGAGGATACGGTAACGACCGGCGAAACCCTCCTGAATGCGATTGCGGCGGCCGAAGCGGCCGGGGCCAGGGTTATAAAAGTCCTGGCCGTTGTCGACCGGCAGGAAGGGGGCGGTACGCGGCTCCGCCGGGCCGGCTATGACTTCGAGCCCCTCTTTACCGCTGAGGAGCTGGGATTAACCAGTTAAGCAGGAGGGACCAATGCCTGGACCCAAACTTGAAAAGCTTTTTGAATTCATTCGTGAAGACGAGCTGATTGAAATCGCGCGCGGACTCATCCGGATTCCGAGCCCGAGCGGCGAAGAGTCTGCCGTGATGGATTTCGCCCGGGGAATCCTCGCCGAGCACAGCATCGACGTGGAGGTTCTCAGCCGCGACCCGGCGAGGCCGAACGTCGTTGCCTCGGTCGGAACCGGCCGGGGGCCGGTCATCGTCTTCAACGGCCACCTGGATACGGTGCCGGTGCCGGACCCCTGGGCCTGGTCGGCAGGACCCTTCGCCGGCGAACTCATCGACGGCAGGCTCTACGGCCGGGGGGCTTCCGACATGAAGGGCTCGTGCGCCGCGATGACCTATGCCCTGATTCTCCTTCGACACCTTTATCCCGACCTGCCTGGCCTGGTCCAGCTCCAGCTCGTTTCTGACGAGGAGCGGGGCGGCCACTTCGGGACGAAGTTTTTAATCGAGCAGATTGAAGCCGGTCGGCTTCCCCGGCCTGACGCCGTCCTGGTCGGCGAAAAGAGCGACCTTAAACTCCGGGTTGCCGAGCGGGGCGTCTTTCAGTTTAAGGTCCGCTTTAAGGGCAGAGCGACCCACACGGCCTACGCCCGAGCCGAGGGCATTAACGCCGTGGCTCTGGCCGCCCGGGCCGTCGCCGCACTGGACCGACCGATCGACCGGTTTCACCCGGCCGTCGGGTACCCGGTTATCAGCGTCAACATGTTCCACGGGGGCGAAACCCCGAACCAGGTTCCGGCCGAGGCGGTTATCACCATCGACCGCCGAACGGTTCCCGGCGAGACGATGGAGTCGGTGCTGGCCGAGGTCCGGGAAGTCCTTGACCGGGCGGTGGCCGAATTCGGGGGCGGAAGTTACGAGATATTGACCGGGGAAGATGAGCGGCAGATACCGTTTACGCCGGCCAACATGACTGACGCCAACAGCCGGCTTGTCTACATGACTAACCCCAACAGCCGGCTTGTCTGGGCTGTCCAGGAGGCGTACCGGCAGGTGACCGGCCGGGAGCCGGAGTTCTTTGTGGAGTGGGCCGGGGCAACCGACGGCCGGCTCTACCGGCAGGCCGGCATCGACACGGTGGTCTTCGGCCCGGTCGGGTTTCATGCCCACGGTCCCGACGAGCACGTTCTGGTGGACTCCCTGGTCACCCAGCTGAAGGTTTACCTGGCTACTGTCCTTAATCTGGTCACCACAAGCGGGCTGGGATGAGGGTTAACATTTCTGGCGGGCCGTCCCGGATGACGATGATTTCTTCGATGTTGGCACCGCCCCAGCCGGGGATAAAGACCCCGGGCTCGACTGCCAGGACCATTCCCGGCTCCAGGACAGCCTCGCTGTCGGCCGTGATATACGGTTCCTCGACGGTCTCCAGGCCGATGCCATGGCCCATCATCCCGGCGGCGTAGGCCCCGAACCCCCGCTCATCCAAGCACCGACGGGCAACCCGCACCAGCTCGGCCGCCGGCGTTCCCGGCCAGCAGTGCTCGACCATCTGCCGACTTGCCAGGTAAACGGCTTCTAAGAGCCGCCGTTGCCGGTCGTCGGGGTCGCCGACGACCGCGCTCCGGTTGACGTCAAACTGGTAGCCCTGGTAGGCCCCGATGATGTCAAGGGCCACCAGGTCGCCCGCTTCGAGCCGTCGGTCCGTCGCCTGGGGCCAGCGGGAGCCGGCCGCGGACCACGGCCCCGAATGGACCCGAAGGTAGCGAACGAAGTCGGCCCCGGCCCGGAGGGCGGCGGCAGTCCCGGCGGCGCAAACTTCCGTCTCAGCGACTCCCGGTCTGATAGCCTGCAGGGCGCCCTGCAGGCCGGCCCCGGCAATCCTCGCCGCCCGACGCAGCAGGCCGATCTCGGCATCCGATTTGATGCGCCGCAGACGGTTGAGCAGGTGGTCGGCCGGCTCCAGAACCAGATCGGGCAGGAGGGCCGTCAGGTCCCGGTAAAAGGCCACGGGCAGGATGTCCCAGCCGGCGAGGCCGAGCCGGGCCCCCGAAAGGCCCTTCTCCCGGAGGACTCCGGCAACCAGCTCGACCAGGTCGTTTGATTGCCGAACGTCGTCGACCGCAATCAGGTCCTTCCGGTAAGGCCGCGGGTCAATGCAGAGGACCGGGTCGCCAGCCACGGGCAGAACAAAGACGCCGTGGCCGAGGCCCCGCATGCCGGTGCTGAAAGCCGTTGCCGGGAAGGGCGGGAAATGGTTTGTCAGGTAGGCCAGGGGACCCGGCCGGTCGTAAAAGGACCGGCCAACGGCTAGAAGTCCGGCCAGCCCCGCGTCGGCCGCCAGTTTGCGGGCTGATTCCTGCCGCCGGTGAAGCTCCTCCCGGGTGATCATGGTGGTGAGGGGTCGTGGGCCGCGCTCGCCCGGGCCCCCAGATTAAGCCGGCCGTCCGGGTAGCCATAAGGGGCGGTTGGGGGCAGGAGGATTCGCAGGGCGGCCGGCTGGATATAAAAGCTCATCGGGGTCGTGCCGATGAGCTCGCCGTCAACCTGAACCGGAAGCGGCCGGCTGCTGAAAACCGAGACGGTTCGGGCCGTGAATCGCAGAACCTTCGGCAACTGAAGGTGCTTTCCGGCAAAGAAGCCGAGGACGTGCCGGAGCTTCGTGAGGAATCCCCGGCCGCCGAAGAGGACGACGTCGAAGAGGCCGTCGTCCGGCCGGGTCTGGGCTGAGAGGGGAAACAGGGCGTAGAGCCGGGTGTTGGCAACGACCATGAGCAGGACCCGCCGACGAAACTTGCGCCCATCGAGGGCGACCTGGGCCCGGGTTCCTTCGAACCAGAAAAATGTCCGGACGGCCGCCGCGATATAGGCCAGAATGCCGAGCTGCCGTTTGAACCGGAGCTCGGCCTGCTTGGTCACCTCGGCGTCGAATCCGATTCCGCTCCAGAGGAGAAAATACCGGCCGGTGCTGGTCAGGCCAACGTCAAGGCGGCGGACCTCGGCCCGGGTCAGAAGTTCGGCGGCCCGTAGTGGGTCGAGGGGGATTCCAACTTCCCGGGCAAAAACGTTGGCCGTCCCAAGGGGGATCACCCCCAGCGCCGTCCCGGTATGAACAACCCCCTGCAGCACCTCATTTACTGTCCCGTCGCCGCCCCCGGCGATAGCTGCAAACCCGGTCAGGAACCCCCCCTGGCTGACCAAAAGGGTCTGTTATTGGGCGATCGCTCCGTCACCATTCTTGTCGGGCGCTAACCCTCGCTAGAGTACTCTCCCCTTTCACCCCTACTACATCTTTCACCCCTACTACATGAGGATAACCGTATGGCTTTCAGCACAACGACTACCACCGCAGGCGACACTGCCACCATTACCTTGAGCGGGGAATTGGACGCCAGCTCTGCCCCCCAGTTCAAAGCTGAAGTTGAGCAAGCCGC
>JAUQQI010000205.1:0-3247 GCA_030549955.1 Chloroflexota bacterium | reverse complement strand
CCCGGCAACCCCGGCCACACCTCCAGGCTCGGTGGGTAGACCGACCGGGGCCACCCTCCCGGCTGGGCGCGGGGGCTGGGGGGGCGGCGGGGCGGGGGGGGCGGGGGGTAGCATGACGCCGGCCGACGGGTTAACAATTAGGCGGGCTCTAACTGCGGCCATGCTGTTCTGATTATGGCCTAAAGGCCCCCCTTTAAGCAATCTGGTCAATTTGACACGGGGGGTTGAGACAGCTGAGAATTGGGGAGAGGGATTCGCCGGTGGCAGAGCTGGAGGTCATCCTTAAACCCCCGGAACCCCAGGCGCCTCCTCCGGGCCTGGGGGGGCTGCTTCAGAGGCTCACCCGGCAGGTCGACCTGCGCCGGCTTTACCCGAAAGAAGGATTCAGCACCCTTTTGCTCCTCGCCTTCGGCCTTCTGAGCGCCGTCTGGGCTGTCCAGGGTGCCCGCTGGGTCGAGGACTTGCCGCCCCTTGCCGAAGTCGCCATCGGCGGTCTCCTGTTCGGCACCCTTCTGGCCAAGACCCGGCTACCGGGCTATCTGACCCACCCGGTGGCCGTCCTCTACGGCCTCGTTATTACGGTCTGGGGCGTCCAGAGCATAATCCGGCTGCCGACCTGGCCCGAGCGGCTCGTCGACCTGATCCTGCGGCTCAATTACTGGGCCTACGCCGCCCGAACCGGGGGCATCAACAACGACCCGCTCCCCTTTGTCTTTATGGTCACGGCCCTCGCCTGGTTTTTGGCCTACAGCGGAGCCTGGTTCGTCTTCCGGCGTCGGTCGGTGGTCGGGGCGATGCTCCCGGTGGGGGTCGCCCTGCTCTTTAATCTCCGCTACGCCCCATCTCACCTGACAATCTATTTCTTCATGTATCTGTTCGCCGCCCTGCTTCTGGCAATGCGGCTTAACTTTTACGTCTTCCAGCGGCGCTGGGACCTGTTCGGCATCCGCTACTCCCGGGAAATGGGGCTTACGGCCGTGCCTAACGTGGCCCTGGTTGTCGCTGGCATCCTGACCCTGGCCGCTATCCTACCGGCCTCAGCGGACCAGACCCCCATCGCCGAGCTCTGGAACCGGATCAATAGCCCGATTCAGGATGCCCAGTCGGAGTTCAACCGTCTTTTTGCGTCGCTGACGGCCAAAGAAGGAACCGACACGGCCTACTTCGGCCGGACCCTTGCCCTGAAGGGCAGCATTACCCTGGGGAATCGGGTCGTCCTTTATGTTTTCAGTCCCCGACGCTACTACTGGCTTGGGCTCACCTATGACACCTACACGGGGCAGGGCTGGCTTTCCGGGGAGCGCCGGACGGTCCAGCTTGCACCGGGAAATCCCCTTACGACGACCGTAACCTACAAGGGCCGGGAGGAGATTGTTGAGGTCGTCCGGCTGAACGCCGTCTCCAGCGGCCTGGTTTTCCTGGGCGGCCAGGGAATACAGTTTAATATCCCGGTGGCTGTCGAGTATGACCCGGCGGCACCCATGCTGGTTGACCTGCGGGACCGCAGCCGGGATGCCCAGCTTCCCGAAGGGCTCAGGTCTGCCATCGCCGGCATCCGGCAGGCCCTCTCAGAACAGCTCGACCTGGGGGAGCGGGACCAGATGGCTCTGGTTCAGCGGCTTCTGCCCCCCGAGTACGTGGCCTACGGGCCCACCATTGTCGGCGGGCGGGTGGTGAGTTTTCTCGTCAACCTGCGGCGGCCCAATTACATGGACGTCGCCGCCGTCCGGCCGGTTGGGGGTATCCGGTTCGGCCAGCAGTATTCGGTCCGGGCGTCCATCTCGACGGCTACCGGCCAGGACCTGCGCCGGGCCGGTACGAGTTACCCCCAGTACATCACCGACCGTTATCTGCAGCTGCCGCCGAACTTTCCACCCCGGGTTCGCCAGCTCGCCCAGGAGCTTACCCGGGGCCTGACAAACAACTACGATAAGGCCAAGGCCATTGAGGCTTACCTGCAGCAGTTCCCGTATGATACGAACATCCCCCAGCCTCCGGCCGGCCGGGATGGGGTCGAGTGGTTTCTGTTCGAGCTCAGGCGGGGCTACTGCGACTACTTCGCCTCGGCCATGGCGGTTATGCTCCGGTCCATTGGCATCCCGGCCCGGGTCGCGGTTGGCTACATGAGCGGGACCTATAACCCGGACATTGGCGCCTACGAGGTTCGGGAGTCCGATGCCCACTCCTGGCCCCAAGTTTACTTCCCCGAGTACGGCTGGGTTGATTTCGAGCCGTCGCCCCGGGCGGGGGCCGGTGTGCCCCGGGTCGAGAGCCTGGAGAACACTAAGGCCGCGGGCGCCGCGACCGAGGAGCTCCCGGATGGCCCCGGGGCCCTCAGACCGGAGGAGATGCTGCCCGATGAGGGCTTCTTCGGGGGCGAATTTTCGACCACCCAATCTGATTCCGACCTGAGCTGGGGTCTGCTGGTCCTGCTGGTCATCCCCGTCGGCGCCCTTGTCGGCCTCGGGGTCGCTGGCATGGTCTGGTGGTACCGCCGGTTTGCGCCCCTCGACCTGGTGAGCCAGACCTATGAAAAGGTCGTGGTCCTTGCCCGGCTCGCCGGACTTCGCCCCCGGCCCTGGCAGACTCCCCTGGAATTTGCCGACCGCCTGCGGGCAGAAGTTGGGGATGTCAGCGCCGACATTGAAACGGTGTTCGGGGCGTTTGTCCGGGTGCGGTTCGGCCGGCGCCAGCTCGATGAGGCCGAGCAGGCTCGGGTTTCGGTGGCCTGGGGCCGGCTCCGGGGCCGGATTATCCGGCGCATTCTGACCCGGCGTTGAAACGGGACCTGATCCTGCCGGTCAGCCTGCTTATCCTGCTCGGGGCCGGCTTCGGTCTTACTCCCGGAACCCTGCTGGAAAAACTCCATTTCCTGGGGGCCGGCGTTTGCCCCCAGCGGCCGGCCCATTCGTTCTTCCTGGGTCCCTTCCAGCCGCCCCTTGAAGCCCGGATGGTCGGGATTTACGGCGGGGCCGTCCTGGCCCTCGCCTGGCTTGGGGCGCGCCGGAGGCTCAGGCGGGCCGGACTGCCGCCGCTGGGTACGGTTGCCCTGATGCTCCTCTTTTTCGGGGCAATGGGCCTGGATGGGCTGAACGCTTTCTTGGCTGACGTTGGCTGGCCGCATCTTTACCCGCCGTCGAACTACCTCCGGCTTGGGACCGGCATCCTGGCCGGGGTCAGCATCGGGACGATTTTCGCCCCGGTGGTTGGGGGAACCCTCTGGCGGAAGCCGGAGGCGGGCCCGGCC
>JAUQQI010000274.1 GCA_030549955.1 Chloroflexota bacterium | reverse complement strand
GAATGTGTTCCTGAACCTCGTTAACGACCGGGCCCGGAGGGTACTGGGTATTAATCCAGAATCCGAACTTCATGGCTGGCTCCGCCCAAGGATCTCAACCCGGCCGCCGTAAAGCTCGGCGAACCGGCGGGCGTCGGCGTCACTGCCGACAATCTTCCCATAGTGCATGGGCACGGCAACGTCCGGCCCGATCTCCGTCGCGGCCCGGGCCGCCTCCCTGGCGTCCATCGTGTAGGTTCCCCCAACGGGGAGGAGGGCCACCGTCGGCCGCAGACCCCGCATTTCGGGGATGTGGTCGGTGTCACCGGCGTGATAGACCGACCCGTCCGGCAGGTAAACGACAAACCCGACCCACCCGCTGGCCTTCGGGTGGAAGGGCTTCGTCAGGTTATAGGCCGGCACCGCCCGGATTCTCAAGCCGCCAACGGTTTTCTCCTCACCCGCCTTGATTTCCAGCAACTTGAGCCGGTGATGCCTGAGTTGCCGGATAACCTCGGGCGGTCCGGCAACGGTCGTCGTATCTTTCGCCAGCCGCTCGATGTCAGCGGCGGAGAGGTGGTCGTAGTGGGGATGGGTGACGAGGATAAGGTCAGCTGGGGGAAGCCCGGGTGGCGTCTCCCAGGGGTCGATGTAGATTGCCGGGTCGGCCTCGATGAGAAAGCTGGCGTGACCCAGCCACCGTATTCGCTCAAGAACCATTGTCCGCCTCCGGTTGCCAGGGCTTCGTCAGGATTGTAACGCATCCACGGCCCTTTGTGGCCAGCTGACTTGGCAGGCCCCGGTTGGAGCGGCTATACTCGGGGCTGATGGGAGTTGACCGGCTGGGTCCCGCCGAAGGCCGTATCTCGGTGGTAGTGCCGGTCCTTAACGAGCAGCCGGCCCTTGAAGAGCTTGCGGCCGAGGTGGAAGCCGTCCTCGCGGGCGCCGACTACGAGCTGATCTTTGTCGACGACGGGAGCACCGACGGCTCGGGGGCGACCCTGGACCGGCTCGCGACCGTGAATCCCCGGGTCAAGGTCGTTCACTTTGCCCGGAACTTCGGAAAGGCGACGGCCCTGGCCGCTGGCTTTGTCGAAAGCACCGGCAGCGTTATCGTGACCCTGGACGGCGACCTTCAGGATGCGCCGTCGGAAATTCCCCGCCTGCTGGCCGCCCTGGCCGAAGGGTACGACCTGGTTAACGGGTGGAAAGTTCGCCGGCAGGACCCGGTAACGAAGGTCTGGCCGTCGCGGGTCTTTAACTTCGCCGTCCGGGCCATCACCGGGGTGCGTCTTCACGACGTCAACTGCGGCCTGAAGGCCTACCGGCGAGAAGTTATCGAGCGGCTCAATATCTACGGGGAGTTATATCGATTCATTCCGATCCTCGCGGCCTTCGAGGGCTTTCGGGTCACCGAAATTCCGGTCGCCCACCGGCCCCGCCGGTACGGGCAGTCGAAGTACGGACCCCGGCGTTTCGTCGCCGGGTTTCTCGACCTCCTCACCGTCGGGTTTCTGACCCGATTCAGCCAGAAGCCGCTCCACATCTTTGGGCCGGTGGGTCTCCTGACCCTGATTGCCGGCCTGGGGGTCAATTTCTACCTGGCTTATTTAAAAATCCTTCTCGGGGAGCCCATCGGAACCCGGCCCCTGCTCAGCCTGGGAGTCCTGCTGGTCCTTGGGGGCCTCCAGCTCCTGAGTCTCGGACTCCTGGGCGAGATGGTCCTCCGGGCCGGACCCCGCGACGGGCGGCGGCTTCCCCATTACCGGGTTGTTCGGGGGCAGGCCATCAGGGAGGGTCAAGAGTGGCCGGCACGCTGACAGCGGCGGTGGAGGCCCGTTCGAACTACCGGAAGCACCGGTCCCGGAACCCGGTTCAGCGCTGGTTGATGCGCAACTTCTACCGGGAGGTTGCCGCCCTGGCCGCCGAAGGCGTGGCCGGTCGGTCCGGAGCTGTCGTTCTGGACGTGGGGGCCGGCGAGGCCTTTGTTGCGGGCCACCTGGACTTGAATCGGCTCCGGTATGTGGGCCTTGACCCTGACCGGACGGCAGCCGCCTACGCCGTTTCGACCTTTGGGGTCGGCTATATCATCGGCGACGGCCGATGGCTGCCGATTCGGACCGGGGCGGCTGACCTGGTCCTGTGTCTGGAAGTCCTCGAGCACCTGCCGGACCCCGATGCGGCCCTTGAGGAGCTTTGCCGGGTCGCACGGGCCGTCCTTATCAGTGTCCCCCACCAGCCCTGGTTTGCGCTGGCAAATCTGGTCCGGGGCAGAAACTTCCGGCGGCTGGGCGACGACCCTGACCACCGCCAGTTCTGGACGGCCGGCCGCTTTCTCCGCTGGGCGGGCCGCCGGCTCAGCATCGACCGGGTCACGTTTCCGTTCCCGTGGCTCGTACTGCTGGGACATCCCCGAAGCGGGTGAGTCGCGAGGCCGTCGGGCATATCGGCTGGCGAACGGCGCGCCGCCAGCCAACCCAACCCCCGCGCCGACGGTTTGCACCCCGGCTCCCCACCCCGGACCGGCGGGCCCTCTTCACCTGTGCGGTTTTTGTGGTCCTTTACGCCGCCGTTTTTTCTTACCTGAGCGTTCTCCAGCACCTCTCGTTTAATACAAACGCCTTCGACCTGGGTAACTTCTTCCAGGCTGTCTGGAATACCGGGCACGGGCGCCCGTTCGAATTCACAAACTGGTCCGGGGCAACGACCCGGCTGGCAGCCCATTTTGAGCCGATCCTCCTGCCCGTGGCCGTGCTGGTACGGCTCTGGCCGGACCCGGCCACCCTCCTGGTCATTCAGACCGTCGTGGTCGCAAGCGGGGCCCTGAGCGCCTTTGGATTCGCCTACCGGCGCTTCGGAAACGAGCTGGCCGCCCTCACCTTCGCCGCCGCCTACCTGCTTGCCCCCGAGCTGGATGCCGCGGTCCTGGCGGAGTTTCACCCGGTGGCGATGGCGAGCGCCTTCCTCATGCACGCCCTTTATTTCTACTCGGCCGACCGGAAACGCCCCTTTGTACTTTTCGCGGTGCTCGCGGCGGCCACCAAAGAGCAGGTGCCCCTGGCCGTGGCCCTCCTCGGACTGCGGGCGGCGGTTCGGCCGGAGTGGCGGCGGCTGGGGCTCGGCATTGCCGCCGGCGGGATCCTCTGGTTCCTTCTTGCAACCTTTGTCATAATACCCCTTAACAATCCGACGGGCGCCTCCCCGTACCTGAGCCGTTATGACTACCTCGGGAGCAGTCCGGTCGAGGTCGTTCGCGCCGTCCTGACCCGGCCCGAAATCGTTCTGCAGGAAGCCCAGAACCCCGTTAAAGCCGCCTATCTGCTCACCCTCTTCCGGCCGGTCCTCTTTTTGCCCTTCTTCGCCCCGGCAACCCTTCTGCCGGCCCTGCCCGACCTGGTCCTGAACCTTCTGAGCACCTTCGAGCCGATGTTCCGGGGTGGTGCCCACTACTCGGCGGTGATTGTGCCCTTCGTCATCGGGGCGGCCATTGATGGGCTGGATGTCTTGCGGCGGCTGGCCGGTCGGGTCCGGCCGGACCTGGCTGCCAGGGTTGTCAACGGGTTTTCGGCCCTGGTTCTGGTTTCGGCGGGCCACGCCTACATTTTTGACGTCCTGCTGCCCCTCTTTGACCGGCTTCCGGTGGTTACGCCCCATGACCGGCTGGCGCCGGAGGTCCTCAAGGTCATCCCCGACGACGCGGCTGTCTCGGCCGGGAATAGCCTTAACCCCCACCTGGCGGCCCGGCGGCGGCTGTATCTCTTCCCTGAGGTCCGGGACGCCGATTACGTGGCGGTGGATGTGAGGGCCAGCCCCTATCCCGTCGATGCCGGCACCCAGTACTGGCAGCTGTATGCCCTGCTTAGTGGGGGCGAATGGGGGGTAGCGGCCGCCCGGGACGGATACCTGGTTCTGGTCCGGGGCGGCCGGAACCGGGAGCTTCCCGAGGAATTTTTCACCTTCGCCCTGGCCGGCCCCGACGAGAAATATGAGGTGGTCGATGCGGTTTTCGCCCCCGGTCTCCGCCTCGTCGGCTACCGGGTCGAGCCCGGCCGGGTGGTCCGGGGTCCCGACCCGACGGCGAAGCTGACAACGTTCTGGCGGGCTGATATCCCGGTCCGTCAGGACCTCCGGCTCGTCTTCAGGATTACGACCCCTGACGGCCTGGTCCTCGAGGGCCGCCCCTATCAGGCCGCAACCCACTGGCCTCCGACGAGCGGGTGGCCGCCGGTCGTTCTGAACCACGTTCAGGACCGGTTGAGTTTTAAGGAGCCGGAGGTCCGGGTGAACGTCTTTGTCGGCTACCAGGCGGAGTTCGGCCGACCTATTGAGGCTTACCGGGTCGTCGCGAATCCCGACCCTGACCGTTTTCCGGTGTCAGACGGCACCGTCCTGCAATTAACCACCCTTCGCCGGGGTTAAAAAGATGAGCCGCCAGCCGTCCCAGCTTATCGGTTTCTGCGCAATTCTCAGTCTCCTCTTTTCGGGGGTGGGGTTCAGCCTCATGGGCCCGAGTCTGCAGTTTCCGACGCTGAAGCCATCCGGCCGGTCGAGTTCGGAGCGAGAGCTGACCGTCGTATCCCGGCTGCCGGGCGACCCGGCCTTTGAAATGGCCGTTCGGACCCTTCTGGCGAGCCTGGGGCCCGGCTGGAAACTGGCCAATCCGCCCGAGGCCGTTGGACTGGCCGACATCCTGATCGGCCAGGTGGCTGAGCTCCCGGCTGAACTTTTTGAGACCGCCCCCGGCCTCCGCCCCCCGGATGCGCCTGAATCTTACGCGATTGGTCGTGTCATGTGGCGGGGGCGGCCGGTCGTGGTCGTCGCGGCCCGGGACCGGGCCGGCGTCGTATACGGGACCCTCAGGCTGGCCGAGCTGGCAAAGGTTGACCCGGCCTTTGACCGCCGGTCGGCAATCCGGCAGGTCACTCCGGCCTTCGGCCTGCGGCTGGTTGGGCCGCCCCTTGGGGAACAGCCGGTGGACCCGGCGCAGGCGGTGCGCTGGGGTTTCAACGCCGTCGTGGTTCCGGCCTGGACGGGGGCCATCGACTACGCCGCCTTTGACCCCCGGCTGGCCGGGTCTGAAGCTTACCGGGCCGAAGCGGCCTGGCGAACTGAGCAGGCCCGGCGGCTTAAAGACGCGATTCGAACCGCCCGGGCTTACGGGCTCAAGGTTTTCAGTCCGGGGGACCTCCCCTCCCTGCCGGAATCGGTGGCGAAGTTTTACGGCCCCGAGGTCGGTGACGACGGTCGGCTCTGTTTCGACCGACCAAGGACCCAGGAGCTTCTCCGCTTTGCCCTTACTTACGTCCTGAAAGAGTTCGACCTGGACGGCGTCATTGTCCGGACCGGCGAGAACTATTCGGGGCCGCCCCTGGTCGGCCAGCCGCTCTACCTTGCCTGGTGCGGGCCCGGCCACCCGGTTGTCGACAGCCTGAGGACCCTTTTCAGCCTGGAGGTTAGGGTCGTGCGGACGACGGGGAAGGTGGTGGTCCAGCGGGCCTGGGACCTTGGGGCCGACGGGTTCCACGCCTCGCCGGCGGTCGTCCGGTCGGTGACGGCCGGCCTCGAGCCCCAGCCCGGCCTGATCCTGTCCTTCAAGCATACGGCGACCGACTTCTGGCAGTACGCGGGCTGGAACCCGAATCTCCTCGACGCCCCCGACGGCTTTCCCAGACTGGTCGAGGTGGAAGGGGCCCGGGAGTACGAGGGGAAAGGGGTCTTTCCGAGCTATGTCGCCCCGTTCCTGGTTGCCAACGGGACCGAGCCCGGGAATCCCCTGGTCCGGGCCCGGCAGGAGGGGGCCGTCGGCCTGTGGCTCTGGAATATCGGGGGCGGGTGGGGCGGACCGGTTCCCCGGTCGGACCTTTGGCTTGACCTTAATGCCTATGCGGTTGGCCGGCTGGCCTGGGAGCCCTGGGCCAATCCGGCCGGATTGGCCCAGGCGTGGGCGGCCCGGCTCTTCCCGCCGATGGCGGCCGCCGAGGTGGGCGGCTTTGCCCTGGCTTCCCCCGAGCTCGTGAGGCTCATGCTTTACACCCGGGCCTACGCCGACCAGGTTGGACCCTGGGCCCCGAACAACCTCTGGGTGCGGGATGACGAAATCCGGGGCGGATACAACCTGGCCCCGATTTACCGGGCGGTCAGCAACCGCCGGACGTTTTCCGAAGCGATTGCCGAAAAGGAAGAGGCCCGGGCCCGGATGCGCCAGTGGCTGAGCCGGCTTGAACGGGCCCTGGCCGGGGACGATTCCCCCCAGGCCCGGGCGGTTCTTGCGTCGGCCCACTACCAGGCGTCCCTCTTTGAGCTCCTGGCCGATTACTTCACCGGGATTTTCTACTACTACCGGTGGGCCGAGACCCGGCCGGCCGGGGCCGGTTACCGCGACCTGGCCCGCCAGCGGCTCGAGGGTGTTGCCAGCCGGCTCGAAGTCCACCGGGCCGCCGCGGCCAGCGCCGGGACCCCATTCCGGGACGCCGGGATGCTGGCGGCGGTCCGGGACGCCCTCGCCGCCCTCGACAATTCAGCGCCTTAGCTGGATCCGGCGGAACGCCTCGGCAAACGGTATGCCGTGGGGCTCGCCGACCTGCCGGGCCGCTTCCCGGACCCGGCGCTCGAGGTCTTCGGGGTCGCCGATTTGCGTCCGGTGACACCGCAGGGCGGCGATTTTGAGGTCGATCGTTTCGCTGATATCAACCCAGGTGTCGGGGTCGTCGCTGCCGATAAGATAGACCTCCGCAACCCGGTGGGGCTCCAGGCCCTCGCTCAAGAGCTCCGGAAACGTCAGCCGGTTGCGGGCGAGCGGGTACACGGCGTCGAGAGCCACGGTCCCGGTGACCCGGTGGTCGCGGTGCTGGATAAACCGGCGCAGGCCCGGGTAGGGATTGTGGGTCACAACGATGTCGGGCCTGAAGAAACGGACCAGCCGGACGATATCCCGGCGGAGGGCTGGGGTGTCCTCCAGAAACCCGTCCGGGTAACCCAGGAAGACGACTTCCCGGATGCCCAGAACCCGGGCCGCTGCCCGCTGTTCGTCCTCCCGCATTCGCTTCAGGCGCTCGGAGGTCATGGCCGGGTCGGCAGACCCCTTGTCGCCGTTCGTAGTAAGGGCCAGGAAAACCTCCCGCCCTTCCCGGACCCAGCGGGCAATGGTACCGCCGGCACCGAATTCGGCATCGTCAGGGTGGGCGACGATGACAAGCACACGGTTCAGGTCTTCGGACATGCTCAGAACCTCCGGTTGGAGGGCGGGATTGGTCAGCCACTCAAAGTACCTGTCCGGGCGGTTTCGCGGCCGGCCGCCACCGTCACATACAGGTCAGCCAGCCGCCTGGCAACCTCGGGCCAGGTGAAGGCCCGAACGGAGGCCCTGGCTTCGGCCGCAAGCCGTCGTCGGAGCCCCTCATTCCCCAGGAGGAGCTCGAGCCGCTCGGTGAAGGCCTCGGGGCAGTGCCAGGAAACCAGGTAGCCGTTCAGGCCGTCCACAACGGTTCGGGTCAGGCCACCAACACGGGCGGCAACCACCGGGGTGCCGCAGGCGAGGCTTTCCAGGGCGACCAGACCGAAGCTCTCATGGTAGGAGGGGACAACGGTGACCGTTGCGGCGCTGAAATACCAGGGAAGTCGGGCATGGGCAACGGGCCCAACAAACCGGACAACCCCGTCCAGACCGAGGTCCCGGACGAGCCCCTCGAGCCGCTCCCGTTCCGCTGCCGACCCCCGGTCGCCCCCGATTACGACGAGCTGGACCCCGGTCAGGTCGTCGAGCCGGGCAACCGCCCGGAGGAGTATATCCAGCCCTTTGAGGGGGTCGAAGCGCCCGACGTAGAGGATAAGCCGCTTGTCAGCGGGGAGGCCGAGCCGCCGCCGGGCCACCCGGGAGTCCCGGGGCCGGAACAGATTCAGGTCAACCCCGCACGGAATCACAGCGATTTTAAAAGGCGATGCCCCGTAAAGCCGGACAAGGACGTTCTTCTCCTGCTCGGTCGCCGCAACGACCGCGTCGGCCCCAGCCGCAACCCGCCGCTCGGCCTCGACCCGCTCCGGGGCCTCGTCCTCGCCAACCCGGGCCTGGTGCTTAACCAGAGCCAGGGTGTGAAACATCGCGACCAGGGGCACGTTCCAGGCCCGCTTAAGCTCCAGACCGACCAGGCCAGAGAGCCAGTAGTGGGCATGAATCAGGTCGTAGCCGGGGCCTTCGGCCCGGGCAAACCGGCAGATCCGGGCCGCAAACGCCCGGTAGCTGGCGTACAGGGCCGTCCGGGAACGCCCTGAACCGGCGGGAAGGTGGACGAGACGGAGGCCGGGCGCAAGGTTCGTCACCCGCACCCGCTGCCCCCGATGGGCGGCCGTGAAGATGTCCACCAGAAACCCCTGCCGAACCAGCTCCCGGGCTGAATCCCCAACGTAGACGTTAAGTCCGCCGCTGAACCGGCCGCCGAGCCGGGCCAGGGGACACGTGTGGTACGAAATCAGGGCGATCCGCATCGGCGTCAGGACGCTAACTAAAGTATACCAACCCGGGCCGCGGGTTGCTGGTCGCCTGCCAGGTGCGGGAACGGTTGATGCCCGTCAGTCCCGGGGCACGCCCAGGTCCGAGGGCAGCTCTTCCAGCC
>JAUQQI010000009.1 GCA_030549955.1 Chloroflexota bacterium | reverse complement strand
GACGCCCTGGGAGCCCTGGTCAGGGGCGGGGTACGGGTCGTGAGCTTCGCCGAGCGGGCATCGGGCCTTGAGGAAGTCTTCCTTCAGGTCACCCGGGGGACTGGTGGGTAAAATCGATTTCGGCTTTCAGGTCGATTTCCTCCAGCCAGCCAAGGACGGCGGTCCGAATCTCCGGGCGGTTCTCCGGCGATAGCAAAACTACCCTGGCGTCGGGATGGCTTTTCAGCTGGCCAACCCACGGGTGCGGGGCCAGCATGACGGTGGCCAGGATGGGCTTGCCACAGGCGACGGCTTCCTCGACTGCTCGCCGGAAGCGGTCGGAAAGGAGCTCCATTTTTCCGATTTCATCGACGACCACGAGGTCGCTGTCCCGGACGGCCCGTTGGAGGGCTTCAACCCCGGTGGCCTCGAAGGATTCGAGGTCGACCCCGTATTTGCCGACCCGGTGCGGGCCCTGGATATCCACGTGGGCGAGCCGGCCCCGACGGCCGTCGAGGGTTACCACCTCGAACCCGACCCGCCGGCCCCCCGCCCGAAGCTCCCGGGTGTAAAAGCCGCCGGCTCGCCGGCCCAGGGCGGCCGCAACCTCGGCGATGAGGGTGGTCTTCCCCGAGCCGGGTCGGCCCGTAAGAAGGAGGATTCGCGGCGGTTTCGGCCGGTTCACCGGTTCTGAGGATAATATACCGTCGGATGACCGGGCTGCGTCCGTACAACCCGATTTTCGACCTGGAGTTCCGGCGCCTCTTCCGGCGCCGACGAACTTACGTAATTCTCGGAATTTACCTCGGAATCCTCGGCCTCGGAACCTGGCTCACCTACGTTGTGCTTTACGCCCTCCGCCAGCAACCGGGTATAGGCTCCATCCCGGTCGGCAAGGTGATGTTCGGGACGGTCTTCCTGTTGCAGCTCGGCTGGTTCTCCGTCTTTGTTCCGGGCCTGGCGGCCGGGTCCATTGCGGGCGAGCGGGAACGCCAGACCCTCGACCTCCTCCTTAGCACGCCCCTGACCGCGGCCCGGATCGTTGCCGGGAAGTTCGCGGCCGGGTTTGGTCTTGCCGGCCTGTTCCTGCTCACGGCCCTTCCCCTCCTCAGCCTCTCATTCCTGATGGGGGCGGTGGCCGTCGAGGAGGTGCTCGTGGCCTTGGCGATACTGGCGGCCCTGGTGGTTGCCTTGTGCGGGGTTGGCCTCTACGCCTCGGCCCTGGTCCGCAGCAGTGTCGTGGCGACCCTGATTGCAAATGCCCTGGTGTTCCTCGCCCTGGTGGTCCTGCCGGGTATGGTGGGGCTGGCGGCCATAATGTTTGGGCTCGCGGTAAGCCCGCCCGACCGCTGGGCC
The DNA here is from genome assembly GCA_030549955.1 of Chloroflexota bacterium. Classification (GTDB taxonomy): domain Bacteria; phylum Chloroflexota; class Dehalococcoidia; order JAUQQI01; family JAUQQI01; genus JAUQQI01. The sequence goes on along the minus strand of JAUQQI010000009.1, from coordinate 7,268 downwards.
GGTGTTCCGCCCACCCTCCCGACGCTCTTAACCCTGGCCGGACTTCACCCGCTTTCGGCGGCGGTCCTGACCGAGATAGCCTGGGTCAGCGGGCTCTCCCTCTGGTGGCCGGAATGGCCCCTGGGCAACCTCCGGGTGGCTACACCCGGCCCGTGGCTGGTCTTTTGCCTGACGTACACCTTCGGGGGGCTGGGGTGCGTCTGGGCCGCGGCCCGCCGGTGCCGGCGGCTGTGAAGGGCGGGCGTCAGCGCCGACTGTTACCGAAGGGCGCCACCTGGGTTTGCCCGGGCTGAAGGTTCACCGACTGGTGGGGCGCCGGCGGGAACCAGCCGGCCTGGGGCCGCCCGTTGATGGTGTAGGTTGCCGGGGCCGGGAGGACAACGCCCGGGCCGCCCTGCTGCCCCCGGGTCGTGGCCTGGGCCGGGCCGGCGGGGACGGGCTCAGCGTGAAGGCCGAGGCCAAAAGCCACGACTGCGGCGAGTGGCGGGTGCCATTGTCGCTGGCATCACAGAACTTCCGGACGCAGAGCTGGCCCTGGAGTGTGGGATAGAAGGCTGGCGGGGCCCGAATGTCTTGTATATTTAACGTTAGGTCACTTATACTATACTTACTAAAACCGTAGCAGGAGGGACCGATGATGGGTGTCCACCGGTCGGACCTGGTAAGCCGGGTGAGGGCCGTCCGAATCGCCAGGGGACTTTCCCAGGCTGAGCTCGCCCGGCAGGCCGGTATAACCCGCCAGGCTCTGAGCGCCATTGAGGCCGGCCGTTATCTTCCAAACACGGCCGTTGCCCTCCGTCTGGCGCGTGCCCTCGGCTGCCGGGTCGAGGACCTCTTCGACCTGGCCACGGCGGCAGTTTCGGCCCCGGTCGAGCTGGCCGGACCGGTTTACCCCGCAGGAACCCGGCTCGTCGTTGTCAACGTCCGGGGTCGCTGGGTCGGCCATCCCCTCGGGGAAGCCAGGGGTCTCCAGGAGGGTTTCGTTCCGTCCGACGGGCTTCTCGTGGGTTCTGACCGGCCCGAGCTGACGGTTCCCCTGGGCCGCCTGGAGCGGACCGCCCTGGTCCTGGGCTGCGACCCGGCCCTGAGCGTCCTGGCCGGCCACGTCGAGCGGCGCAATCCGGAGGTCGGGTTGCGCTGGCTGGGAGCATCCAGCCGGGCCGCCCTGGCCGCCCTGAGCCGGGGCCATGCCCACGTCGCCGGCTCCCACCTGCCCGACCCGGACGGCCGGGAATACAACCTGTGGGAGGCCCGCCGAACCCTGGGCTTCACCGGCGGCATCGTGGTTGGCTTTGCGACCTGGGAGCTGGGCCTGGCGGTGCGGACCGGCAACCCGAAGGGCATCCGGGGTGTTGGTGACCTCGCCCGGCCCGACGTCCGGCTGGTTAACCGGGAGACCGGGTCCGGAAGCCGGGTGCTGCTGGACGGTCTGCTGGCACAGGCCGGCATTGACCCGGACCGGGTTAATGGCTACCACCTGGTGGTCACGAGCCACCTGGCAGTGGCCAGGGTCGTGGCCGGGGGCGGGGCTGATGCGGGGATCACCCTCCGGGCAGCGGCCCGGGCTTTGGGGCTGGATTTCGTCCCGCTGGCCCTCGCCCGCTTCGACCTGCTTATTCCCCGGGACCTGCTGGACCACCCGGCTGTCACGACCATGCTGGACGTCCTGCAATCCCGGGCATTCCGGGCCGACCTAAGGGCCCTTTCGGGCTACGATGCGGACCGGACGGGGGCGGTGGTGGCCGAACTGCCGGCGGCCTGAGGCGAACCGATGGTAAACGGGGGCTCAGGCCGGCCCAATCGGCCGTTAACCTGGCTTTCGCTGCTCACGGGCGCGGGGGTGGGCGGGCTGGGCGCGGTGATCGGCCTCGGCGGGGCCGAGTTCCGGCTGCCTGTCCTGGTCGGGCTGCTGGGTCTCCCGGCCAAACGGGCAGTTCCGATGAATCTGGCCATCAGCTTCGCGGTACTGGCCGCGGCGTTGCCGGTCCGGGCCGTGTCCCTGACGCTGGGGCCCGTGCTTGAGGCCGGGGTCACTGTGGGTCTGCTGATGGCCGGGGGCCTCATCGGGGCCTTTGTCGGCCCGGGCATTGTCCAGCGGCTGCGGGTCCGAACCTTTGAGTGGCTTCTGCTCGTAGTGCTGGTGGGCATCGGCGGGCTGCTCATCTGGGAGGGACTGGTCAGCCAGGGGGAATCCCGGGGGCTCATTGCCGACATTCTCGTCTGGCGGGCTGCGGCTGCCCAGGCTTTCGGGGTAGGCATTGGGCTGGTGAGCAGTTTGCTCGGGGTGGCCGGCGGCGAGCTCATCATCCCGACCCTCGTGCTGGGATTCGGCCTCGAAATCAAGGCGGCCGGCACCGCCAGCCTCGCCATCTCCCTGCCGACGGTATTGATGGGGCTTGCCCGGTACGCAGCCGTCGGAGTCCTGCCAACCGGGGGCCCCATCCTTAAGTCAATAGTCATTCCCATGGCTTTGGGGTCGGTTGCCGGTGGAATCCTCGGCGGGGGACTGGTCGGCTTTGTCCCCGGCCAGGCCCTGAAAGTTGCGCTGGGCCTTTTGCTCATAGTTTCTGCCGTCAGAGTTTTCGCCCGGAAGGAGGAACACTCATGACAAGACGGACGTTCTTCCTTGCCTTCGCGGGACTGGCAATTCTGGGAATCGGCGCTGGCCTGGTCTGGGACAGGCTGGCGCCTGGGGCCCGGACGGCTAACAGCCCGACTGGGGGTTCGGCCGGGGACGAGCTGACGGTTGCGGCCGCGGCCGACCTCCGGCTCGCCCTCGATGACGCCGCCAGGGTCTACGGTGACCGAACCCGGACGAGGCTGGTCATAAGCTACGGCTCAAGCGGCCAGCTGACCCAACAAATCGAGAACGGGGCCCCGTTCGATCTCTTTTTATCCGCTGACCGGGGCTTTATTGACCGGCTCAGCCGGGGCGGCCATACGGTGCCGGGCACCGAGAAGCTTTACGCCCGGGGCCGGCTTGTCCTCGTCCTGGCACCGAAGCTGAACCGGGCCCCCGCCGGCCTGGCTGACCTTAAGGGGCCAGACATCAGGTATGTGGCCATTGCTAACCCGGACCATGCCCCCTACGGCCGGGCCGCGCGGCAGGCCCTGGAACGGGCCGGCCTGTGGGACGAGGTCCGCCCCCGAATCGTTTTTGGGGAGAACATCCTGCAGACCTTCCAGCTCGTTCAGACCGGCCAGGCTGATGCCGGTCTGGTGGCCCTGTCGCTGGTTATATCGGGCGGCCTGCCGTACGCCCTGGTTTCGGCCGAGCTCCATGACCCCATTGACCAGGGCCTGGCCGTCCTGCGCCAAACCCGGAACGAGCCCCGGGCCCGGGATTTCGTCGGGTTCATCCTGAGTCCGGAAGGCCAGGCCATCCTCAAGAAATACGGCTTCGAACCGGCGGGAGGCGGAAACTGAATGGACTGGTTTCCCTTTGTCCTGTCGGCTCAGGTGGCGACCCTGGCCACGGGGCTGAATCTTGTCGCTGGCGTTGCCCTCGGGTGGGCTCTCGCCCGGGGCCGCTTCCCGGGGCGGGACCTGCTGGCGGCCCTGACTACGGTCCCGCTGGTGCTGCCCCCAACCGTTCTCGGTTATTATCTGCTGGTAGCCCTCGGCCGGACCAGTCCCATTGGCCAGGCCCTGGATGCCCTGGGCGTTCCCCTGGTCTTCACCTGGCGGGGGGCGGTGGTGGCCTCGGCGGTGGCCTCATTTCCCCTGATGGTCCAGTCCTGCCGGGCCGCCTTTGAGGGGGTCGACCCCGAGCTTGAGCAGGTTGCCCGTACCCTGGGCCGGTCGGAACTGGAGGTCTTCCGGACCATTACCCTGCCGCTGGCCGGGCGGGGCATCCTGGCCGGGACGGTCCTTGCCTTTGCCCGGGCTCTGGGCGACTTCGGCGCAACCCTGATGGTCGCCGGCAACATCCCGGGCCGGACGCAAACCCTGGCCATCGCCGTCTACGACACCGTCCAGGCCGGAAATCTCGGCCTGGCCGGGGTGCTGGTTGCCGTCCTGACGGCCTTCAGCATCCTGAGCTTGCTGGCGATCCAGCGGCTCGGCCGGCGGCTTGCGGCGTAGGCCATGCTTGAGGTTGAGGTTCGTCACGTCTGGGCCGGCTTCCGGCTCGAGCTCAGCCTGAACATTAGCCGGGAAATTCTCGTGCTTTTCGGCCGGTCCGGTGCCGGCAAGACCCTCACCCTCCGGGCGGTTGCCGGCCTCTTCCGGCCCGAAGCCGGGCACATCGTGCTGGGGGGCCGGGTGCTCTTTGACTCCAAGGCCGGCGTTAATCTGCCGCCCCAGGCCCGGCGGGTCGGTTATGTGCCCCAGGGCTATGCCCTCTTTCCTCACCTTTCGGTCTTTGATAACGTTGCCTATGGCCTGCGGGGCAAGCCGGAAGAAGTGCGGCGGCAGGTCTTCGAGCTGCTGGACCTGGTCGGCCTTCGGGAGCTGGCCGACCGTCGGCCCCAGCAGCTTTCCGGGGGCCAGCAGCAGCGGGTCGCCCTGGCCCGGGCCCTGGCCGTCAGGCCGGAGGTGCTCCTGCTTGATGAGCCCCTTTCGGCCCTCGACGTGCCGACCCGCCTGGAGCTTCAAGGCCTCATTCGGGACCTGCAGCGGCAGTTTGGGATTCCTACCCTTTTCGTGACCCACAACCTGGCCGAGGCAATGTTTCTGGCCGACCGCCTGGCGGTTGTCGACCGGGGCCGGCTCCTCCAGGTCGGACCGCCGAAGGAGGTGCTCAACCGGCCGGCCCAGCTTGAGGCGGCCCACCTTATGGGCGTGCGCAACATCTTTCACGGTCGGGTGAGCCTGGTCAGCGAAGGGGGCCTGCGCGTCCGGGTCGGGGAGCGGGACCTCCTGGCCCGGCCGGCAGCGACCCCGGCCGGCCTCCGGCCCGGGGACCCGGTTTGGGTCTGCGTCCGGGCCGAGCGCATCGCCCTGGTTCTGCCCGAACGGCTCCACCGGGCCGCCGACGCGAATCTGGTCCTCGGCGAAATCACCAGGGAGGCTGATTACGGTCTCGCCTCGGTTCTCTACTTCCGGCTGACGGGGCCACGCCTAAGCCCCAACCGCGACTACGACCTGGAGGTGGAGGTGCCGGCCTACGTCCACGAGCGGCTCCGGCTGGACCGCGTCCGCACGTGGACGCTGGCCGTCGACCCCGAAGCCGTGCATCTGATCCCGCAGGCTGGAGCCGTCTAGCCGGCGGGGCCGGTGTAGGCGGTCGGATTCTCGAGGAAGGCCCGGCGGCACTGGGCAGAGCAGAAATAGTAGGTCTGGCCGGCCCACTCGGCCCGGTGACGGGCCGTCGCCACCCCGACTCCCATCCCGCAGACCGGGTCCCGGGCGGTCGGGAGCGGCCCGACTCCGGTCACCGGCCGGGCCCCGGCCCGGCGAAGCCGCGTAATCCCGGCCATAACCGCGAGGGCGACCTCCTCCTGGGTTGCCGCCCCGAGGTCCAGGCCGGCCGGGGCCTCAATCCGGGCGAGGTCCCCGGCGGCCCAGCCCCGGCGGCTGAGCTCGGCCAGAACAGCCCCGGCCCGGCGCCGGCTGGCGACCAGGCCGAGGTACCGGGCCGGGAGCCGGAGGGCCGCCTCGAGGGCATCCTCGTCGTAGTGGCCCATCGTCGCAACAACGGCGTAAAGCTCCGAGCCGGCCCCAAAATCGGCCATCTGGTCGAGCTGGTCAGGGCCGACGGCCGCCACCTTGTAGCCGAGGCTCCGGCCGAGGCTTTCCAGAGTCCGGGCCACCACCGACTCTCCGAAGACTAAAAGCCACGGCTCCTGGAGCCACGGCTCGATAAAAACGTCGAGTTCCCCTTCGCTTGGGCAGGCCATGGGGGCGGCGATAACGTCCCCATCCCCCGCCGGGGCCCCAAGGCGGAGCAATCGGGGCTGGCCGGTCCGGATCACCTCGGCCGCAACCCGGATGACCACGTCCCGGCTACAGCCGCCCCCAACCCAGCCGTAGACCTCGCCCCCGGCCGTAATGACCGCCCGGTCGCCGGGCCGGGCCGAGGCCGGCGGCCGCCGGCGCACGACGGTCGCGACGGCAAAGGCCTCACCCCGGGCCTCCAGCTGCCGGACCAGCTCGTCCAGCCGCACCCCACCCGCCAGCCGCCAGCCCATCAGCCTACTCCCTGATGCCGTGCTCCCGCAGGATTCGCCAGATTTTCCAGGGCGTTATCGGCATGTCAATATGGCGCACGCCCAGGAGCGAGAGGGCATCGACAACGGCGTTGACAAAGGCCGCCGGCGAACCGACGTTGGCGGACTCGCCGACCCCCTTCGCCCCGAGAGGATGGTGGGGCGAGGGGGTGACCGTCCGGTCCAGCTCCCACCGGGGCGTCTCGACCGCTGTCGGGACCAGGTATTCGGTAAAGTTGGACGAAAGGCAGTTGCCGTCCTGGTCGTAGGCAATCTCCTGCATAAAGGCGATGGCGAAGCCTTCGGTGAGGCCCCCGTGGATCTGCCCCTCAACAATCATGGGATTGATGACGTTGCCGCAGTCATCAACCCCGACAAACCGGCGGACGTGCACCTGTCCGGTCCCTTTGTCAATATCGACAACACAGACATAGGTGCCGAAGGGGAACGTCAGGTTCGGCGGGTCGTAGTAGTAGACGGCCTCGAGGCCGGGCTCCGTTCCCGGCGGGGGGTTAGTGTAGGCGGCCAAGGCCACGTCGGCCATGGTGACTGACCGCTCCGGGGTCCCCCGAACCTGGAACCGCCGGTTTTCCCAGACCACGTCCTCCTCAGCCGCCTCGAGAAGGTGGGCGGCGATCTTCCGGGCCTTGTCCCGGATCCGGCGGGCGCAGAGGGCGGCCGCGGCCCCGGCCGTCGGGGTCGAGCGGCTGGCGTAGGTTCCGAGTCCGTAGGGGGCCGTATCCGTATCGCCCTCCTCGACCAGGACGTCCTCGACGCCGAGGCCGAGCTCGTGGGCGACAATCTGAGCAAAGGTCGTCTCGTGGCCCTGGCCCTGATGGCGGGTGCCGAACCGGGCGATGGCCTTGCCGGTCGGGTGGACCCGGATTTCGCAGCTGTCGAACATCTTCAGGCCGGCGATATCGAAGAGGTGGCTGGGGCCGGCCCCGACGATCTCGGTGTAGGATGAGATGCCGATGCCCATCAGCTCGCCCCGCGCCCGCCGCTCGGCCTGCTCCCGCCGGAGCTCGTCGTAGCCGACCATTTTGAGGGCCTTATCCAGGGCGGCGGCGTAGTTGCCGCTGTCGTAGGTCCAGCCCAGGGCCGACGTGTAGGGGAACT
>JAUQQI010000064.1 GCA_030549955.1 Chloroflexota bacterium | reverse complement strand
CAGCTAAAAGACGCCGAACGGCGGGCCCAGGCGGCAAACCCAAAGTTGGCAGAGTAACTGACTTTCACCCTTCCCAAAACCCGCCTGACTGGTCTCCGGACAGGGTTGGCGCCGGGGAGTTTTCCCACAGCCCTCAAGCCGCGACCCGACTTGCTTTTCCCCTCCCCACCTTGAAGATTGAATTTTGCCAGGTGCTGCCGGCGCGCCCAGCTTCCCTCAACACGGAGCGCTAAAACCCAAACCAGTACCGTTGGGTGTGGCGGTTTACTGGCCGGTGGCGTACAATGGCGCGAACAGCACCGGTTGAGCGGTTGCTACGGTGGCCAGAGACTGAGGCCTACAAGGATGAAGGTGCGTACGCTTACCCTCCTTGAGTATTATCGCCTGAGTTTAAGGTGGAAGAACCAAACCGTCGCATACCTGAACCCGGAATGTACTCTGCTGGTTGTTAATGTAGAACCTGTTTCTGAAAGGCATTTCGTCGTAACTTACCAGGAAATTTACAGACTCGCCGATGGGATGCCTCAAAGTAGCCGGAAAGTCATGGGACCAAACGACATCCTGTACTGTCCCAGTCCGGATACCAGCGAAGGCGGTTGGGGCCGAACTACGGCCCCAACCGCCTCAACCCCAGCCTTTCGGCCGCCTCGGCCTCGGGGTAGGGGGCTCTGGGCCCGGCTCCAGCAGGTGGGGTGCATTCTGGGAATCATTGGTCTCGGCTTGGTTGGGGCCTGCGCTGGGCTGCTGATCCTGGCGGCGATTCTTGATGCAGGCTCTGGTCGGGCCCGCTTAAATACTGACACGGTGCCGTCGGTGGCCAGGCAGCCCACCTCTACGGCCATGCCAACACCGACCCCGATCCCCGCCGTTGCTCCCCTGGCGGAAGGAGCCGTAGCCATTGCCCCGAACGGGTCCTACGGCGTCAGGCTGGTTCGGATCGTCGACCCGTACACACCTGGGTCGATTCTGAGGCCAGCCCGAAACTTCCGTTATGTGGCGTTCCATCTGGCCTTTAAAGCATGGGAGCAGGGAAAAGTGAGGGTGTGGTGGACCGGACTGAAGGCCTTTGACCAGACTCGGCGTCAGTACGAGCCGCAGACGGCTCCGGCCCCTGAGCCGCAGCTCGGGATAATCATCCTTGAGCCGGGGGCACATACTGACGGATGGGTGGTTTTTGAGGTCCCTGTCGGCACAAGCATTTCCGAACTCCAGTATACCTCGCCGCTTAGTTTCTCACCCGAGCGGGAAACTGTACGATTCCGCGCTGGCGATTGATAGAATACAAGCCAATTCCCCCGATCGCCGGAAGGGTTCCGGCTGTGCAAACGTGCCACTAACCAAAAGACCGGACGTAGTCTCAACTACCCCTACCACCGTTACCAGTTTCTTAGACGTTACGCCGATGGTGAAGGTTAGAATTCGACACCTTGACTACCAGGCCGTCCTGGCCGAGCTTCAGGCCTGGAAAAGCAGTACGGGATGTCTTCAGCAGAGTTCTATCATGCCTTTATTCGAGGCGAGTTGGACGCTACCCCCGAATTTGTACGATGGGCTGGTCTCTGGGAGATGGCAGCTAAGGCCACGTTACGAACACCGGCTAGTGCTTGACAGTTCCTGGTGTCAGTACACGATTATTTTAATCAGATAGTTGAGCTTATAAGCCAGAGGGGGGCTCGCGGCGAAAGCGAACCAACGACCTAACTTAGACCCGAAGACAATTCAATCCACATACTGACTGCCTTAGTCGAATATCCTGACAACTCTATGCTAGATGTTACATTAGTCGTTGATTTCTTAGGTGATTTTCCGGAATGGCGCTATTATAGCTTCCACTACATGGGGCCAGACACACAGTGTATCTTCAGGTACGACAATGCGCCACATCATTTCGGGCGATTTTTCCTCACCACAAGCATATCGGCGCCGACGAACGGGTTATCGACCATCCGCGTCCCTCGGTCCGGCACGTCCACCGGGAGACCCAGAGCTACCTGGGTCAGCCCTAGGAGTCGCCCGTTCGGAGGGCCTCGGCGGACAGCAGGTAGAGGCGGTGGGCCTCAATGTAGCGATAGACCGGCTCCGGCACCAGGTACCTGAACGGTTCGCCAGCAGCCACTCGCCGGGCAACCTCCGACGACGATATCCCTACCGCCGGCACCGGCACGAACTCGATAGCATCCTTTAGCCCCGGAATTTCAGTCTCGAGCCGGTCCAGGTCCACCGGGTCGGAGCCGGGGCGGGGGACGACCGCAAGCCGGGCGAGCCTGATGAGCCGGTCCGGCGACCGCCACGTTGGAAGCTGGGCAAGGGCGTCAGTCCCAAGGATAAAATAAAACTCTGTCCCCGGCGGGTAGGCCTGTTGGAGGTCGGTGAGGGTATCGACCGTGTAGGTCGGGCCGGGCCGCTCCAGGTCCACCCGGGAAAGCTCGAAGCGGGGGTCATCCCTAATGGCCAGCCGGACCATGGCTTCCCGGTGGTGGGCCGGGGTCACGTCCTCCCCGGCCTTGTGCCACGGCTCGCCGGCCGGCACAAAGATAACTTTATCTAGCCTGAGCCGCCACCAGACCTCCTGGGCGACGACCAGGTGACCAATGTGGGGCGGGTCAAAGGTCCCGCCGAGAACCCCGATTCTCAACGCCGCAACTCCGCCGTCAGCGTCTCCCACGGCACGTCAATTTTACCAAAGCGGACCACCGACCCCGGTCCGGCCCCCGCCCGCCTCAGCTCCCGGAAGACCCCAAGACGGGCAAGCTTCCGCCGCAAAAACCGGACAGCATCGGGGTTATTCAGGTCAGTCATGACCACCGAACGGACCGCAGGCTCGCCTTCGACGACGAAGACCCTATCCTCCCGCCGGACCCGAACCTGCGGTCCGGCCGGTGCAAGCCGGATGACGGCCGGACCCGGCGCCGGGGCGGGCCGGGCTTTTTCTCGCCGGAGGATATCCACGACCCGGGCCAGCAGTACCCGAACGTTCTCCCCGGTTGCCGCCGAGATGCCGAGCACGTCGACCTGCCGTCTGCCAAACCTCGACCGGACCTCGTCCAGCCGCTGCCGGACCTCCGGGATATCGATTTTGTTAACGGCGACGACCTGGGGTTTCCCCCCCAGGGCCGGGTCGAACTCGACCAGCTCCCGGTTTACAATGTCATACGCCCCCAGGGGGTCCGGATGCAGCCCGTCGATGAGGTGAATGATGACCCTTGTCCGCTGGATGTGGCGCAAAAACTCGTGGCCAAGGCCGTGGCCCAGGTGGGCACCCTCGATAAGCCCGGGAATATCGGCGACAACGAACCGCTCCTCGTTAAATTCAACGACCCCGAGGTTCGGCACCAGGGTCGTGAACGGGTAATCGGCAATCTTCGGCCTGGCCGCCGAGATCGCGGCCAGCAGGGTCGACTTGCCGGCATGGGGAAGGCCGACAATCCCAACATCCGCCAGGAGCCTGAGCTCGAGCCGGAGCCAGCGCTCCTCGCCCGGCTCACCCCGCTCGGCAAAGCGCGGCGTCTGGTGAGTCGGGGTGGCAAAGTGGGCGTTTCCTCGCCCCCCCTTCCCCCCCCGGGCGACGAGCAGTGTCTGCCCCTGCGCGGTCAGGTCACCGAGCACCTCCACCGGCTTTCCGTTCGGTCCGTCAAGGACCCACACAACCGTTCCAAGCGGGACCCGAATGTAGATATCCTTGCCGCGCTTGCCCGTCCGGCGATTCGGGCCCCCGTTTCCACCCTGGCCGGCCACAAACCGCTGTTGATACCGAAAGGCGAGGAGCGTATTCTCGTTCTCATCGGCGACCAGGTAGACATTGCCCCCCTCGCCGCCGTCCCCACCATCGGGCCCGCCGAAGGGCACGTACTTCTCCCGTCGAAAGCTGACCAGGCCGTTTCCCCCGTTCCCACCCCTGACGTAGATGATAGCTTCGTCGACAAACATATCCCCACTGCCATTATACGGACTATCGGACAGTCTATCTGGTAAAGGGAAGGTTTCGCAGTAGCAGCAGTATAGCATTGTATAAGGTGGATTCGGCGGATAACCCGGGCCTAAGGCAAACGGGCCTGGGGATGGTCGGGTTGGGGCCAGTGGAGACCCAGTCGAGAAAACCGGAACCCCGTGGAAAAACCGAGCGGCAAGAGGGAGCCGGCGACTTTATCCACGGGCCATCCCAATGGCGCTTCCCCGGTAAACACCAGCGGGCGGTAATTATGCCGCCCGCTGGTGGCGATTGCGGAGACGAGGGATCAGCGGTGGGTGCTTCGACCGTAGAGCACCGCCCGGATGTCGTCGACTTCCCGGCGAAGGTCCGGGTTGCTCTTAATCAGGTGGCTGACCTTCTCGCACCCGTGCATGATGGTGGTGTGGTCCCGCCCCCCGAGGTGCTGGCCGATCTGGCCGAGGGAGCAGTCGGTCTCTTCCCGCATCAGGTACATTGCGATCTGGCGGGGGGTCGCCACTTCCCGGTTCCGGCGCGGACCCTGGAGCTCCGAGATCGGCACCTGGTAGTAGCGGCTCACCGCCTCGAGGACGGCCTGAGGGCTTACCATTCGCCGGGGCGTCACGTTTCCGAACACGTCCTGGAGGGCCTTGGCCGCAACCTCCAGGGTGAGGGGCAGGCCGTTCACCCGGGCGTAGGTAATCACCCGGTTGAGGCTACCTTCCAGCTCCCGAATGTTGTTCTGGAAACGCTGGGCCAGGAGCTCCAGGACCGCGACCGGAACTTCTACGCCGTGCAGATTCGCCTTGGCCTGAAGGATCGCGACCCGCTCCTCAAACTCGGGCGGCTGGATGTCAACGATGAGGCCCGATTCGAACCGGGACCGGAGCCGGTCCTCCAGGGGATGGAGATTCGACGGGAGCCGGTCGCTTGAAAGGACCACCTGCCGGCCCGCCCCGTAGAGGTCATTGAACGTGTGGAAAAACTCTTCCTGGGTCTGCTCCTTGCCGGCGATGAACTGGATGTCGTCGATGAGCAAAACTTCGAGGGACCGGTACCGGGCCCGGAACTCGTCGGTCCGGCGGTCCCGGAGGGCCGAGACGAAATCGTTGGTGAACTGCTCGGCGCTGACATAAAGAACCCGACACCCCCCGCCGGCCGTCCGGTGGCCGATGGCCTGCAGCAGGTGGGTTTTGCCCAGCCCGACGCCGCCGTAAATAAAAAGCGGGTTGTGGAATTGCCCCGGCGCCTCGGCGACTGCCAGGGCGGCGGCATGGGCCAGCCGGTTTGACCGGCCCACAACGAATGTTTCGAAGGTGTAACGGGGATTGAGTCTCAGGGGCAGGGGGCTAAAAGCGTCAGCCACCGCGCTGGAACGGCGGTCAGCGGCGACGGTGTACCCATTCGGCTGGGAGGGATGGGCGGCGAGGTTGTTCTCGCCCCGGCGGCCGTTGCGCGTCTGGGTAATCCGGAAATCGACCTCAACCGAGCATGCCAGGATGCTGGAGAGGGTCTTCCGGATCAGGGATTTGAGGCGAGTCTCCAGCCAGTCGGCAACAAAGGCATTTGGCACCCCGACAACAAAGCGCCGGCCGTCAAAATCAATCCCGACCGTGTCCTTAAGCCAGGTGTTGTAATTCGTGCGGCTTACCTGAAGCTGGAGCTCCCCCAGAGCGGCTTGCCAGACTTCTTTAGCACTCGGTAGTGTCACAAAACCACCTCCTGACGACCTCTTCGCTAAACTTTACAGGCAAAATAACCAAACGCCCCCTGGCCCGGTAACGGCGCATGGGCTACGTGGCCGGCAAAACCTGGTATCCGGCGGCCGTTGGACGGGCTGGGGGACAGGCCGGTTTCCGACCTAAATCTTAGTCGGGACCACCCCGCGCGGTCAACGGGAAACGTGCAGAAATTGTAAGAGATCCTGCCGGATCTTCAAGAACATCTAAAAAATCCACAGGGCGACCTAGCTCTCGACGACCAAACAGGTAATGGTTCGGGAGACGCCTTCGACCGTGTGGATCTCGTCCAGGACGATCCGGCCGATGCTACTGATGTCCGGCCCTTCAATCTCGGCAATCAGGTCGTAGGGGCCGGTGACTGTGTCGACGGACTTCACTGCCGGCTTGTGCTGAAGGCTTGCTTTGACCGCCCCGGTCTTTCCAACTGCCGTTTCGATAAGGACATATGCCCTGGCCATTACCGGACCTCCTCCCGTTTTCTGGCATTTGATCCCTTGCTGGGGGCTAGTTTATGATAAATCAGGCTTGAATCGGGTGCAAAGGGGTCCGGATATCTCACCGGCGAGGAGTGCCTTGAACGGAGAGCCCCTCACCATTCCGGAAATGCTCCGGCAGGGCGCCCGACGCTTCGGGTCGGCTACGGCTCTCTGGGAGCGGCCCAGTGATGGCCCGGTAACCGTAAGCTTCCACGACCTGTGGGCGCGGGTCCTGAGCTGTCGGGCCAGGCTATGGGGCGCCGGCATCCGCCCGAAAGACCACGTCGCAATCATCGCCCCAAACTCTATCGAGTGGGCGACCGCCTTTCTGGGGGTTACGTCCCTCGGGGCGGTGGCCGTGCCCATCTACTTTCGACTTCAGCCGAGTGAGCAGCAGGAGCTTGCCCGGAAGGCAGACGTTAAGTTTGCGGTCGTCGGTCCCACCCCCGGCGGGGCTCTGCCCGGCCCCCTCCCGGATGTTGTCCGAACCATTGTCATTGACGCTGGCGGGGATCTCTTCCCGGTCAGTAACCGGCTCCGCGACCTACCCGAAGCGGCCGTCCCTGAGAATATAACCGTCGGGCCCGATGACCTCGCCCTGATCCTCTTTACATCCGGGACCATGGGGGCGGCGAAGGGGGTGATGCTCACCCACCGGAACCTCCTCGCCAACGTCTGGGCCATCAGCCGGGCGGTGAAGGTCGGCCCGACCGACCGGGTCCTGCTTGTGCTGCCGATGCACCACCCCTACCCCCTGACCGTCGGCCTTTTGACGCCCCTGGCGGTCGGGGCCGCCACCGCCTTCGAAAATGAGCTCCGGCGGACCGCCGACCGGATGGGTGAGTTCCGGCCAACGGTCTTTCTTGGGGTACCGGAGCTTTTCAGGCTGTTGCTCCGGGCAATCTTCAGCCGGGCGGAATCCGAAGGCCGGCTCGAGGCCCTTCGTCGGGGCCTCGAGGTTTCACGGGTTGTCAAGGAGGCCACCGGAGTGAATATCGGCCGGATTCTCTTCCGGTCCCTCCATCTCCGGCTCGGGGGGCGGCTCAGGTTCATGGTCTCCGGCGGGGCTGCCCTGCCGCCCGAGCTCGCCCGGCAATATTACCGGCTTGGCCTGCTGCTGGTTCAGGGCTGGGGCCTGAGCGAGACCGCCCCGGTCCTGACGGTGCCTGAAATCAACGAGTTTAAGTTTCTTTTCACGAACCATTATGAGCGGGAGGCGGGCACCGTCGGCCGGCCGGTCCCCGGCGTCCGGCTCCGGCTCCTTGACGTCCCCGAAAAGGGCATCTACGTCCGGGAGCACGGGTTCGGGGAGCTGGCCGCCCAGGGGCCCAATGTGAGTCCTGGCTACTACAGAGACCCGGCCGCAACCGCGGCGGTCTTCTTTGAGGACGAGTCGGGCCGCTGGTTCCGAACCGGGGATATCGGTTGGATTGCCCCGAATGGGAACGTTTACCTGACGGGCCGGGCCAAGGCGATAATCGTCCTGGATACCGGCGAAAAAGTCAGCCCCGACGAGGTTGAAGACGTCCTGAAGGAATCTCCCCTGGTCGAGGACGTCGCCGTGGTCGGCCGCCGGGTGCTGAGGGCCGGACACGAGCCGAAAATGGAGGTCCACGCCGTCATCTTCCCGAATCCCCAGGCCGTTGCTGAGCGGCTCGCCCGGGAGGGAATCGGGCAGCCGACACCCGAGCTCATCCACGCCTGGGTGATGGCCGAAGTTCGGCAGGCCCAGCAGCGGCTTGCGGCCTACAAGTGGGTTCGAGAGGTTGTTCTCAGCGACGAGCCCCTGCCGAAAACAGCCCTCGGTAAGGTCCGGCGGGGCGAGCTCGGGCCTGAATTTAAGTTCGACGTCGAGGGGTTCCTGGCTAAAGCGGCGGTTCCCACCTAGGCCGGCCACGCCGTATATTATTGGAGAAATTCCACCGACAGGGAGGCTTGAACCCCCGATGGACCTTGGGCTTTCAGGTAAGGTCGCCGTTGTATCCGCCGCCAGCAAGGGACTCGGTAAGGCCGTGGCCCTCGGCCTGGCCCGGGAGGGCGTAAGAGTTGCCATCTGTTCCCGGGACGAGAAAAACTTATCGGCCGCGGCGGAGGAGATCCGGGCCCAGACCGGGGCCGAGGTTCTGCCGGTCGTCTGCGATGTGACCGACGCCGACCAGATCCGGGAGATGGTCCGGCGCACCATTGAACGCTTCGGGACGGTCCACATCCTTTTTAACAATGCCGGCGGTCCGCCGGCCGGGCGCTTCGACGATTTCACCGATGGCGACTGGGAAGCCGCCTTTAGACTTAATTTTATGTCGGCCCTCCGGTTTACCCGGGAGGTTCTGCCCTACATGCGGGCCCAGCGGTGGGGCCGAATTATTAACAGCACGTCGATTACGGTGAAACAGCCCCTGGACCTTCTGCTGCTCTCGAACTCGATTCGGACGGCAGTTGTCGGCATGGCCAAGACCCTGGCCGACGAGGTTGCGCCCTATAACATCA
>JAUQQI010000242.1 GCA_030549955.1 Chloroflexota bacterium | reverse complement strand
TGCCGGCGGGGTCCCTCTCAGGCCTCGACTACGAGCGGCGGCTTTACCTTGCCCGGAAGGAGGCCGAGGCCGCCTTCAGGGAGCGGGGGCTGAACGTCTACATTCCGTCGTGTTCCCACCGGACCATTGTTTACAAGGGGCTCCTGGTCGCAAAGCAGCTGGCCGGCTTCTATCCCGACCTCTCCGACCCGGACTTTGTCTCGGACTTTGCCATCTTCCACCAGCGCTACAGCACGAATACGTTCCCAACCTGGCCCCTCGCTCAGCCGTTCCGGTTCCTGGCCCACAATGGGGAAATCAACACCCTGACCGGCAACGTCAACTGGATGAAGGCCCGGGAGCCGGAGCTCGCTTCCCCGGTCTGGGGTGAGGCCCTCGGATCCTTGAAACCGGTCATCGTCCCGGGCGGGAGCGATTCGGCGATGCTTGATAATACCCTGGAGCTCCTTGTCCTTTCGGGCCGGAGCATCCTTCACGGGATGCTCATGCTTATTCCCGAGGCCTGGGAAGGCCGGGATGACCTCGACCCGGAGTGGCGGGCCTTTTATGACTTCCATGCCGGCCTGATGGAGCCCTGGGATGGGCCGGCGGCCATCGCCTTCGCCGACGGCCGCTACGTCGGGGCCGTCCTGGACCGAAACGGGCTGCGTCCCCTCCGGTATCAGGTTCTGAAAGACGGCCTGGTTATTGCCGCATCCGAAGCCGGGGTCATCGATGTCGAGCCCGACCGGGTCGAGTACCGGGGCCGGCTCGGGCCAGGCGATATCATTGCGGTCGACCTTGCAACCGGCCGGTTTATGGGAAAGGCCGAGGTCCTGACCGAGCTTGCGGCGGGCCGGCCCTACAGCGGGTGGTTGCGGGAGCGGCGCTTCTACTTTGTGCCCGACGGGAAAGGTTCGACTTCAAGAACCGACCCGGCGGAACTGGCCAGGTTGCAGTGCGCCCACGGGTGGACGAATGAGGACGTCAAGATGGTTGCGAAGTCCCTTGTGGCCCAGGGCCAGGACCTGGTCTGGTCGATGGGGGATGATACCCCCCTTGCGGCTTTGTCAACGTTCCGGCGGCCCCTGTCATTCTATTTCAAGCAGAGGTTCGCCCAGGTGACCAACCCGCCGATTGACCCGTTCCGGGAAGGCCTCGTCATGTCCCTGGACGTTTACCTGGGGCCGCGGCCGAGCCTGCTCGAGGAATCCGCCGACCATGCCAGGGTCATTCACCTGCCGAGCCCGATTCTGACCGAGGCCGACCTTGAGAAGCTCATCGGCGGGTCGCCATTCCGGGTTGAGGTTTTGCGGTGTCTTTTCCCGGCCACCAACCCGGATGCCCTGGAGCCGGCCGTCGAGGAGCTGTGCACCCGGGCCGAGGCGGCGGTGGACGCGGGCGCCGAACTTCTCGTTCTTTCCGACCGCGGGGTTGGGCCTGACCAGGCGCCGATTCCGATGCTCCTGGCGGTCGCGGCGGTTCACCATCACCTGATTCGTCGGGGCAAGCGGATGCGGGCCGACCTCGTGGCCGAGACCGGGGCCGTCTGGGACATCCACCAGGCCGCCCTCCTGGTCGGCTACGGGGCCGGGGCCGTCTGCCCGTACCTCCTCTTTGAGACAGCCCGGACTCAGGCGACTACGGAGCGGGACCTGGCCGGGGTCTCTCCGGAGCGGGCCGTTAAGAACGCCCGGACGGCCCTCGAAAAGGGCTTGCTCAAGATCATGTCGAAAATGGGCATCTCGGCCCTGCGGTCTTACCGGGGTGCCCAGGTCTTTGAGGTACTGGGCCTCGACAACAGGGTTGTCGAGCGTTACTTCCCGGATACGCCGGCCCGGCTAGGGGGGGTCGGCCTTCGGGACCTGGCCGAGGATATCCTTTACTGGCACCGGGTCGCCTTCGGGGGCCAGTTGCAGAAGGACCGGCTGCCGGATATCGGCTATGTCCGCCACCGGCGGGACGGCGAATACCACGGCTACAATCCTGAGGTCATCAAAGCCATTCATAAGGCTGTTGAGACCGGCGACTATCAGGACTACCTCTACTACCTTCAGGTCGTCCGGGCTGGCCAGCTCAGGTCCTTGCGGGACCTGATGGAAATCGTCTCCGACCGGCCGCCGATTTCCGTGGAAGAGGTCGAGCCGGTTGAGGAAATCCGGCGCCGGTTCGTCGTTTCGGCCATGTCCCTCGGCGCCCTCTCCCGGGCCGCCCAGGAAGTCCTGGCCGTGGCCATGAATCGGATCGGTGCCCGGACGAATACCGGGGAGGGGGGCGAAGACCGGACCTGGTACCGGCCCCTGCCCAACGGCGACTGGGCGAATAACCGGGTCAAGCAGGTCGCCTCGGCCCGGTTCGGGGTGACGACCGAATACCTGACCATGGCCGACGAGCTCGAGATTAAGATCGCCCAGGGCTCCAAGCCGGGCGAGGGTGGCCAGCTCCCGGCCATCAAGGTCTCGGAGTTCATCGCCCGGGTCCGCCACACAATCCCGGGCATTCAGCTGATCTCTCCGCCGCCCCACCACGACATCTACAGCATCGAAGACCTGGCCCAGCTCATTTACGACTTGAAGACCGTCAACCCCAGGGCCCGGGTCGGCGTCAAGCTTGTAGCCGAAAGCGGGGTCGGCACCATCGCGGCCGGGGTTGCCAAGGCCTACGCCGATTACATCCAGATAAGCGGGATGGACGGCGGGACTGGTGCCTCGCCCCTTTCGTCGATTAAAAATGCCGGCTGCCCGTGGGAACTGGGCCTGGCCGAAACCCAGCAGGTTCTGATGTTGAATGGCCTGCGGGGCCGGGTGCGCCTGCGGACGGACGGGGGCCTCAAGACCGGCCGGGATGTGGTTATTGCCGCCCTCCTCGGGGCCGACGAATACGGATTCGGTACCGCCGCGCTGGTGGCCATCGGGTGCGACATGGCCCGCCAGTGCCACCTGAATACGTGCCCGGCCGGAATTGCGACCCAGCGGGAGGACCTGGTCCGGTCCCGGTTCAAGGGCCGGCCGGAACACGTCATTAATTTCTTCACGTTCATCGCCCAGGAAGTCCGCCAGATCCTCGCCGCGATGGGCTACCGGCGGCTGGATGAAATCATCGGGCGGGTTGACCTGCTTCGGCCCCGGTCGGACCTGCCGACGGGGTCCCGGGCGGCCCGGGTCGACCTTTCAGCCATCCTCAAGGACCCGGACCCGTCCCGCACCCTTCCCCGGCGGCAGGCCCAGGACCGCAACGACCCGCCCCACCCCCGGTTCGATGACCGGGTTCTGCCGGAACTGGAACCTTACATTCGGGCTGGCCGGCCGGTGTGTTACGAGGCGGCGGTCCGCAACTCCGACCTGACCATTGGGGCCAGGATCGCTGGCGAGATTGTCCGGCACCACGGGCTTCAGGGGCTCCCGCCAGGTACCATCGAGCTGCGGCTCACCGGGTCGGCCGGCCAGAGCTTCGGGGCCTTCTGCGCCAACGGCCTCCGGCTTATCCTGGAGGGCGAGGCCAATGATTACGTCGGTAAGGGGATGAGCGGCGGCGAGGTCGTCATCTTCCCGCCCCGGTCGGCGTCCTTCCGGCCGGAAGAAAACGTGATTATTGGTAACACCGTCCTTTACGGGGCGACCGGCGGCCGTCTCTTCGTGGCCGGCCGGGCCGGCGAGCGGTTTGCCGTCCGGAACTCGGGGGCGGTGGCGGTGGTTGAAGGAACCGGCGACCACTGCTGTGAATACATGACCGAGGGCCTCGTCGTCGTCCTGGGCCCGACCGGGCGGAATTTTGGGGCCGGCATGAGCCACGGGCGGGCCTATGTCTTCGACCCGGATGGGACCTTTCCGCGCAAATACAATCCCGATATGGTGAGCATCCGGCGACTCGAAGGGGACGAGGCCGAGGAGCTCCGGGAGCTGGTTCAAACCCATCACTGTCTGACCGGAAGTTCCCGGGCGGCCGAGATTCTTGCCCGCTGGCCCGAAGTCCTCGGTCAGTTCTGGGCGGTTGTTCCGAAGGCGGCACCGGAGGCGGTGTCCGCGCCGGGCGGAGTCCCGACCCGGGAAGAGAAAGCGGCCGACTAACCAGCCCTTGACGCTGACCGGGTCGATGCGGGAAGATTGAACCGGTTGCGTCTATTACCACGTGACCAGAGCAGGAGATAGCATGGCGTCAAGTGTCGGCGACATCAACTGGCTCATCGGGGGGCCGCAGGGGGGCGGTATCAACGTCGCGGCCGAGACCTTCGCCAAGGCGCTCACCCACGGCGGCTACCGGGTCTACGCTTACATCGAGTACCACTCGAACATCGTCGGCAAGCACAGCTACTACCGGGTGCGCATCAGCGATGCCGACCGCCGCAGTACCCTGAGCCGGGTCCACGTGCTGGTCAGCCTCGACGAGGAAACGCTGGTTGGGGATACCCACCACGAATTCCCGGCCCACCGGGGCCATGTCCACGAAGTTGTCCCCGGCGGAGCTGTCGTCTACAACAGCCGGGTCGGCTTCAAGCCCGGCCGGGACGACCTCAGACTTTACCCGGTCCCCTACGCCGAACTGCTGGAGCTGGCCCTCAAGGAGTTCGGTCGGGAGGCCGAACGGAACCGGTTCCGGGTAGTGCAGAACGTGATTGCAGTGGCCGCCTCGGCCGCGGTTCTGGATTTTGACCTCAAGGCCCTGACCGACGTCATCCTTGAGGGCTTTAAGGGTCGGCGGGCCGAGGCGGCCGCAATAAATATCCGGGCGGCCGAACTCGCGTATGAGTACATAAAGACCCACTTTCCCGACGACTTTCCGTACCGGGTAACTGCTCTTGCCCGGCGGAACGGCCGGCGGCCCCTCCTCGTCCGGGGGGTCCAGGCCGCGGCGATTGCGAAGATTAAAGCGGGGCTGGGCTTTCAGACCTACTACCCGATCAGCCCGGCCACCGACGAAAACGTCTATCTGGAGGCTCACCAGCGGCGCTACGGCTTTGTCGTGGTCCAAACTGAGGATGAGGTTTCGGCGATAAACATGGCGGTCGGGGCGGCCCATGCTGGCGTTCGGGCCGCCACGTCAACCTCGGGCCCGGGGTTCACCCTGATGGCGGAAGGAATCGGCTTTGCGTCCATGACCGAGGCGCCGGGCCCGGTTGTATTCCTCTGGCAACGGGGCGGGCCGTCAACGGGCCTCCCGACCCGGCAGGAGCAGGCCGACCTGCGGTTTGCTCTGCAACCGGCCCACGGGGAGTTTTCCCACATTGTGGTCGCCCCCGGCGACGTCGAAGAGGTCGTCCACGACGCGTACGTCGCCTTCAACTGGGCCGAACGCTACCAGCTGCCGGTGATTGTGCTGCTGGACAAGCACCTGGCCGCGGCCTACGTTACGCTGGATGACCTTGACCTTGACGATTTGCCACCGGCCGACCGGGGTCTTTATTACAGCCCTGACGGGCAACCCGAGTCGGCCTATCTTCGATACGCTTTTACGGAGACCGGGATAAGCCCCCGCACCGTCCCCGGAACCGAGGGCGGCATTTTCTGGACCACCTCCGATGAGCACGATCCCCGGGGGCATATCACCGAGGGGGCCGAAAACCGGGTCAAAATGGTGGCCAAGCGGATGAAAAAACTGGAGGTTGCGGCTCAGGAGATTCCCCTTGACGTCAAGTTGAAGGTCTACGGGCCGGCCGATGCCGACTACACGGTGGTGGGCTGGGGCTCGACAAAAGGAGCCATTCTGGACGCCATTGACGAGCTTTCGGCCGAAGGCATCAGAATTAACTTCATTCAGGTCCGGCTGATGCGGCCGTTTCCGGCGGCCGAGCTCAAAGAGCTCCTGAGCCGGGCAAACAACCTGATCCTGGTCGAGGAGAACTATAGCGGCCAGCTCGGGGGCTTAATCGCCGAGCAGACCGGGATGGCTATCCCGAGCAAAATCCTAAAGTGGGATGGACGGCCCTTCACCCAGGAGGAGCTGGTTGAGGGGCTGAAGAGGGTCATCGCCGGCGGACCGGCAACGCTGACGGTATCCCACCTTCAGGCATAGGGGCAGGTAAAGGCGAATGGCAATCGAGCTTAAAGTTTACGAACTTAAAGACTACCGGGCTGACATCCACAGCGACTGGTGCCCTGGGTGCGGCGACTTCGGCATCCTGGCCGCCATCCAGCAGGCCCTCCAGCGGCTACAGGTTCCGCCCCACAGGGTTGCGGTCTGCTCGGGGATCGGCTGTTCGGGCAAAACGCCCCATTATATTCGGGCCTACGGGTTTCATACCCTCCACGGCCGGGTCCTGCCGTTTGCCACCGGTCTGAAGCTTGCGAACCACGACCTCACGGTGATTGCGGTCGGGGGCGACGGCGACGGCTACGGCATCGGGGCAGGCTACTTTATCAACGCTGGCCGGCGCAACGTCGACCTGACGTACATAGTTTTCAACAACGAGGTTTACGGTCTCACCAAGGGCCAGGCTGCCCCGACCCTGGCGCAGGGGGCAAAGACCAAATCGATGCCTGAAGAGAACGTTCAGCAGGCCATAAACCCGATTGCCCTTGCCGTCGGGGCCGGCTATACCTTCGTGGCCCGGGGCTTCGCCCTGGATGTGAAGCATCTGGGTGACCTGATTGCCCGGGCGATCACCCACCGGGGGAGCGCCTTTATTGACGTGCTGCAGACCTGCCCGACATATAACGACATCCACACGAAGGAATGGTTTCTGGGGCTTGACCGGCCCGGCCGTCAGTCGAGGCTTTACCGGCTGGAGGAGACCGGCTTCGACCCGGTGGTGAAGAACCCCGACGACCCCGAGGAGGTCCGGGTGAAACAGCTCGCGGCTATCGCCAAGTCATACGAGTGGGGCGACCGGATTCCCATCGGTGTTTTCTACCAGGTCAGCCTTCCGACCTTGGAGGACCGGCTTCGGGCGAAGGGCATCCTGGGGGAAGTTCCCCTCGCCCGCACCGACCCGTTCCGTCGGGACGTAACCGAGCTTATCGAAGCCCTCCGCTAACCTGCCGGCCTCGACCGGGACGTGAAGCCACCGGCTCTTCTGGCCGGGCCCTTCGGCCACGTAGAGCAGGCTCTGCCAGTTGCCTTCGCCCGGTACCTGCCACAGGCTCCAGGCGACGGCACCCTGGGCGGCGCTTCCTGACCGGGTCCAGCCGGCGGCGTTGAGCTGGGCCGCAAAGTAGGGCTCCAGTTCGGATACGCTCCAGGGCAACCCCTAACGAGCGCCGGGCCGTCAGCCGGAGCCAGCGGCCGTTCCGGCAGCTCCTTGAGCGCGGCGAGGTTGACGGGCGGAGGCGTCGGAGCCGCCCAGGGCGCGTTTGGCGGTTCCCAGCCGCGGCCTGAGAGCGCTCCGCTGGCGGCCCTCAGGATCAGAAGGCCCGGTCCAGCCAGCACCATCAGTTCCGGACGCCGGATGCTGTGGGGTGGTACCTGTTACCGCCTGCCCGGCGAATTGCACCACACGACCGGGGGGACGGCTGCGGGGCCAGGATTCGAACCTGGAACTTCGGATCCAAAGTCCGATGTGTTACCGTTACACCACCCCGCACCGCTTTTGATTATAAGCCATCCGAGCCATTGACCCCGGCTATTGGTGTCTTCGACCGGGTCAATGGCTGCGGTATAATGGGCCGGGAAATCCTTTACAGCGGAGGTGACCAATGTACCGCATCACCCTTATCCCTGGGGACGGAATCGGGCCGGAAGTGGTGGACGCGGCCAGGCGGGTTCTCGAGGCCACTGGCATCAAGTTCGAATGGGATGTCCAGGAGGTCGGCGAGGCCGTCATCCCGAAATACGGGACGCCGATACCCGACCATGTCATCGACTCGATCCGGCGGAATAAGGTTGCCCTTAAGGGCCCCATTACCACCCCGGTAGGCTATGGCTTTAGAAGCGTCAACGTCGCCATTCGCAAGGCCCTCGACCTCTACGCCAACCTGAGGCCGGCGAAGCTTTACCCCGGCGTCCGGTCCCGCTACGACCACGTGGACATCGTCGTCGTGCGGGAGAACACCGAGGACCTCTATGCCGGCGTCGAGTTCGAGCAGGGAACCGAAGAGTGCAAGAAGGTTATTCGGGTCATCCGGGAGCTGAGTGGCCAGCCGGTCCGGGATGATTCGGGGATCAGCATTAAGGCGATCTCGGTTACGGGCAGCCGTCGCATTGTGAAGTGGGCCTTTGAATATGCCCGCAGAAACGGTCGCAAGAAGGTCACGGCGGTCCATAAGGCCAATATCATGAAGTTTACCGACGGCCTCTTCCTCCGGGTTGCCCGGGAGGTTGCCCAGGAGTACCCGGATATCCAGTTCGAAGACCGGATCGTTGATAACCTGAGCATGCAGCTGGTTCAGCGGCCGGAAGAGTACGACGTGCTGGTCCTGCCGAACCTTTACGGCGACATTATCTCGGACCTGTGCGCCGGTCTCATCGGTGGCCTGGGCATCGCGCCGGGGGCCAACATCGGCGACGAAGCCGCCGTCTTTGAACCCGTGCACGGCAGCGCCCCCAAGTATGCCGGTCTGAACAAGTCGAATCCGACGGCGACGATCCTTTCCGGGGTCCTGATGCTCCGTCACCTTGGAGAGACGGCTGCCGCTGACCTGGTTGAGCGGGCGGTGGCCGAGGTCATCCGCGAGGGCAAGTACGTCACCTACGACCTGAAGCCGACCCGGGATGACCCCACCGCGGTGGGCACCCGGGAGATGGCCGACGCCATCATCCGGGCCATCCAGGAAGGCGCGTGAGGCGGCGTCCGGGGTTCCCCGGGGCAGTGTGCCGAGGCACTGGCCCAGGGCACTT
>JAUQQI010000173.1:2665-8779 GCA_030549955.1 Chloroflexota bacterium | reverse complement strand
ATCCTCCGGTGGGCGGTCCTCAGCCTGACCTCGGGCGGTTTTCTCGGGGGTACTCTAACCCCAGCCCAGGATTACTGGGCTAACCTGCCCGGCGTGGTCGGCGAGCGGATCATCAGGGTAGTCGCCGACCGGACCTTCCCGGCCTGGGTCTTTAACAATGTGCCTGTGGCACCCCCGACCGAATTCGCGGCCAAAGCCATCACCAACATAACGTATTTCTTCGTCGAGGTTGAGGGCGCCGATGCCCGGACCAGCGTCTGGGCCCACGGGGAGCGGGTTCTCACCCGTCTGCGTTAGCGGGGGGTTGTCGGGGGTGGCGGCGTCGGTCCACCGGAAGCTGTGGATGCTGTCATCCAGATAGTTTGGCCCCACGACGGGCAGGGCCAGGCCCGGGACGTCACCGAGGCGTCCCTGGCGAATGTTGGGGTTGACCTCTTTCACCATCCGGTTATTTCTCCGACTGGGGACCCGCCTTCGGTTGGATTCGGGTTTGACCGGCCCGTCTGGCTCCTGCAGGCGCTGAACAACGGCTACCTTGAGCCCGTCAAGGTTGGAGAAAAGGTCCGGGCAACAAGCCCGCTAGCTGAGGGTGTAAGCTGGCCCCGCTGGGTCTTTAACAACGTTGACGTTTCAGCCGCCCGGGACCCGGCCAACAAATATTACTTTGCCGTGAAGGTGGACGGGGTCCCGACCCACACGACCATCTGGGCCCACGGGGCCGACCCCCGGACCTACTTCCCGGAGAAGGACATCCCGGCCTCGAGCTGCCCGTAGCCGGGCCAGAGCGGCCTACCGGCCGAGCTGCCGGCGCCAGGCCTCGAGGGCCGGCAGGTGCTCCTCGTAATGCTCGAAGGTATTCTCGGCAATGACCTGCCAGAGGGGTCGGCCCCGAAGCTGTTTGAAATGACGGGGGACGTTGAGCTCCTGGTCCGAAAGGAGCCGGACCCGGCTGATAAGCTGCCGGTAGCTACCTTCCAGGTCGGCCAGGACCTTTTCGGGGGGCCAGTCTTTGAGCTCGGCGTGGAACCGGGCGTTGAGCTCGTCGACCTGGGCGTCACTCAGGCCGGTGTAAAGGAACGTCTGGCCCCGTTCAAGCCTGAAGAGGTTCGTGACCATAACGCTCTGCCAGGCTGCGATGTGGGCCAGGACATCCTTGACCGTCCAGTCGTCAAAGACCCGGTCAGTGCTGAGGCGGGCCGAGTCGGCGCGGGTGACCAGCCCCTGAAGACGCTCGTAGCCCCGGCTAATCCGTTCAGTGAGCTCATCGCGGGTCACCGGCAAGGTCTCCTTTCAGGTCCGGCCGAAGGCCGAGGCAAGATACTGGCTCGGGAGCCGCCGGAAAATATGGCGGCCGTGGGGACAGGTCGAGACCAGCTCGGCCGACTCAAGCCGGTCAATGAGGTCCTGCATATCCCGCTCGGTGAGGGGGTCGCCGGCCTTGACAGCCCGCCGGCAGGCAAGCCGGGCGGCGAGGCGGTGCTCCCAGGACCCACCGGCCGCGTCTTCAGCTGAGAGGGCGGCGACCGCCTCCTTAAACAGGGTTGCGGGGTCGGCGGCCCCGGCAAAAAGGGCCGGGACGCCCCGGACCAGCACGGCGTCGGGGCCAAAGGCCTCAAAGGCAAATCCGGCGGCCTTAAGCCTGGCCCGTGCGCTGGCCTCTGCCAGGAGAGGCGTCTCCTGGGGCGTAAGCTCGACCGGGGCAGGGTCGAGGAGGCCCTGAGTTTCGACCTGGCCGGCGGCAAGGGCCCGACGGAAGGCGTCGTAGAGGACCCGTTCGTGGACGACGTGCTGGTCGAAGACGTAGAGGCCGTCGGGTCCCTCAGCGAGGATAAACTTGCCCTCGAACTGGCCGATCGCCCGGAGCCTCGGCAGGCGTCCTGATCCCTCCGGGTGGGCACGGGCTGACTCGAGCCCAAACGCGAGCTGGGCCCCGTCCCTGCCCCCCACCCCGGCGAGCTCCAGGTCCGGGACGTAGCCCTGGGCCTTCAGGGCGTCCCGAACAGCCTGCCGGACGGCGGTCAGGACCTCGCTTTCGTAGACAAACCGGACCTCCGCCTTTGCCGGGTGGACGTTGACGTCGACCTCGGCGGGGTCCAGGAGCAGGTTGATGACGCCGACCGGGTGGCGGCCGGCCGGAATTATCCCAACATAAGCGGCTTCCAGGGCGGCATAGAGCCGCCGGTTCTGGACCCAGCGCCGGTTGACGAAGATGGCCAGCTCATTCCGGGTCGGCCGATGCAGGGTCGGGGGTCCCACCAGCCCCGCTACGGCCAGCCGTCCAGGCTCGACAACCCGGCCGACCTCGATCAGCTGGCGGGCGACGGAGTCACCCCAGACTTCGGCCGCGGCCGACCGAAGCTGGCCGTCCCCGGCGGTCTGGAGCCGGACCCGACCCTCCGAAAGAAACTTAAACTCAATTTCCGGGTAGGCGAGAGCGAACCGCCCGACAACCTGACCTACCTCGGCGGCCTCGACCCTGGGGTCCCGCAGAAACCGGCGGCGGGCCGGCAGGTGGGCGAAGAGATTCCGGACCGTCACGACCGTGCCGGGGGCGGCCGGCCGACTCCCCTCCTCCAGCACGTTTCCGCCGGCGACCCGGATGTACCTTCCGGCCGGGTCGGACCTGGTCCGGCTGATGAGGGTAACATCGGCGGCCTGGGCGATGGCGGCCAGGGCCTCGCCCCGGAAGCCGAGGGTAACAATCCGGCCCAGGTCAGCGAGGCCCGAGAGCTTGCTGGTCGCGTGGCGCTGAAAGGCCAGGCGCACCTCGGCGGCGGAGATTCCCACCCCGTCATCCTTCACCCGGATGAAATCGATGCCGCCCCGCCGGATTTCGATTTCGACCCGGGTGGCCCCGGCATCGAGGGCGTTTTCGACAAGCTCTTTGACAACGGCTGCCGGCGAGGTTACCACCTCGCCGGCGGCGATCCGGGCGACAACCTCAGGCGGGAGAATCCGAATTCCCATCCGGAAGATTATAGCCCCCCAGCCGGCGTATAATCTTAGCTAGCCCATGACCGGCTCTGAGCGATGCTGAAGCGGCTTGCGGCTTTCCTGGCCCTTCTCCTGGTAGCTTTCGCCGGCCCGCGTCCGGCCGAACCGGCCCGTCCCGGCCTCGCCTCCGGTGATTTCGTGCCGGGCGAACTCCTGGTCAGGTTTAAGCCGGGCCGGGGCCCGGCGGCCCTCAACGAGCTTCGGCCGGGCATTCAGGGCACCGAAGAACTGCCCCGCCTTGGCGTCCACCGGCTCCGGGTGCCGCCGGGACACGAGCAGGACCTTATCGAGCGGCTGCGGCGCCGTCCCGACGTCGAGTACGCCCAGCCGAACTACGTCTACCGGGCCCTCTTCACCCCGAACGACCGTTATTTTCCTGACCAGTGGAACCTCCCGGCCATTCACGCCCCCGAGGCCTGGGATGTTACGCAGGGAACGTCGGCGATAAAGGTGGCGGTGGTCGACACCGGTGTCGACTGCGGCCACCTGGACCTCCAGGGCCAGTGCACTGTTCAGGTCAATTATGTCAATTATGACCCCGGTCCGATTCAGGACGATAACGGCCACGGCACCCGCGTGGCCGGCATCATCGCCGCCCGAACCAACAACGATATCGGGATTGCCGGCATCGCTGCGGGGGTCCGGCTCGTTGCCCTGAAAGCCCTGGACAGCAGCGGGTCCGGGGATACGGTCACGGTGGCGACCGCGATTTTGGAGGCAGTCTCCATCCATGGCGCCAGGGTAATAAATCTGAGTCTGGGTGGCCCCGAAAATGACCCGACCCTGCAGAATGCCATTAACCAGGCCTACAATGCCGGGGCGGTCATCGTTGCCGCCGCCGGCAATTCCGGGAACTCGAACCCGGTCTACCCGGCGGCCTACGACCATGTGATTGCGGTGGCCGCGGTGGACCGTTATCTCCAGCGGGCGGGGTTCTCGAATCACGGGAGCTACATTGACCTGGCAGCCCCAGGCGTGAATATTTTGAGCACAGTTCCGGAAAGCCAATACGATTCCGCAAGCGGCACATCCATGGCCGCACCCCACGTGAGCGCGGTGGCCGCCCTGATCCTCTCCCTCCGGCCGGACCTGGGACCAGATGCGGTGGCGTCGATTCTCTTTCGGACGGCTGAAGACCTGGGGAGTTCAGGCTGGGACCCCTATTACGGGTGCGGCCTGGTGAACGCCTACCGGGCCGTCCGGACGGTGGCCGCGGCGGCTGAGCCGGTCCCACCAGCCTTCTCCCCTGCCACCCGAGCCTCAGCATACCCCCCGCCATCAATCCCATCCTTCCACTTCCGGCTCTATCTACCCCTGATCGCCGTGGGCCGACTCTGCTAGGAGCCCTGGCCGGGGGTTGACACGGGCGGGCGCCCCGGAATATAAGGCGGAGGGGAGGGTTTGATGTTTCTGCGCCCGATTACCACCGCCTACCGCCAGGCCGGACGCTACCGGGAGGTCGCCAATGTCCTCTTCCGCCACGGGTTCGGCTACCTGGTCGACCAGGTCGGCCTCGACCACCTGATTTCCTGGCGGCGCCGCCTTTTCGGCCGGTCGCCCGACGGCGTCGTCCACCTCAGCGCGGCCGAGCGGGTCCGGCTGGTCCTGGAAGAGCTCGGGCCGACAGCCATTAAGCTCGGACAGTTTCTGAGCGCCCGCCGGGACCTCATTCCGCCAGCCCTCGCCCGGGAGCTCGAAAAGCTCCAGGATGAGGTACCCCCTGTCGACTTTGAACATATCCGGCCGGTTATCGAGGCCGAGCTTGGGGCGTCCCTGGATGAGCTCTTTGAAACCTTCGACCCGAAGCCGCTGGCGGCGGCCTCCCTGGCCCAGGTCCACCCGGCAACCCTGCCCGACGGCCGGCCGGTGGTCGTTAAGGTCCAGCGGCCGGGCATTGAGGCGCGAATCGAGGCCGACCTGGCGATTCTCCACGACCTGGCGGCCCTCCTTGAACGCCGCACGGAGCTCGGGAAAATCTATGCCCTGAGCGAGGTCGCCGAGGAGTTCGCCCACACGATTCGGGCTGAGCTTGATTTCCGGCTCGAGGGCCACCATGCCGACCGGTTCCGTGAGAATTTCGCCGGGGACGAGCGGGTCCACATTCCCGAGGTCATCTGGTCTCACACCAGCCGCCGGGTGCTCACCCTCGAGCGGGTCTACGGGGTCAAAATTACCGACGTGGCGGCCCTCCGGGCCGCCGGTCACGACCCGACAGCGGTTGCCGAGCGGGTTGCCGACGTAATACTGACCCAGATCTTCGACCACGGCTTCTTCCACGCCGACCCCCACCCCGGAAACATTTTCGTGAGCCCGGAGGGCCGTATCACCTTTATGGACTTTGGGATTGTCGGCTACGTGGACCCGAGGTTACGGGAGGAGCTGGCCGAACTGGCCGTGGCCCTGGTCCGCCACGACATTGATGAGCTTGTCCGCCGGCTCGTTGAGCTGAGCTTCGTTTCGGGGCGAATTGATATTAACCGCCTGCGCTACGAGACGACCCGCCTCCTCCGCCGCTATTACGCTGTGCCGATCCGGGACATCCGGTTCCGCCACTCACTGGAGGAGTTCCTCCACCTGGTTCACCGCTTCCGCCTGCGGCTGCCTCCGGACCTCACCCTGCTGGCCAAGACCCTCATGACGACCGAGGGCATCCTGATCACCCTGAATCCGTCCGTTCGAATCGCGGACATCGCCGAGCCCTTCGCCCGCCGGCTGATGGCGGAGCGGGTTTCCCCCGACCGGCTCCTCCGACAGCTTGTGAGTGCCGTCAGCGACCTCGCGGTCAACGCCACTGCCCTGCCCCGCCGGTTAAACACAGTCCTTAGCCAGGCCGCCACCGGGGAGCTCTCGGTCCGGATTGAGCGGGCCGAGGCCGAGGTCTCCGCCGGCTCCCTGGAGCCGGCGGCAAACCGGCTGGCCCTGGCCCTGGTGGCGATGGCTGCGACCATCGGGGCGGTCGTCCTCCTTCAGAATGGGCCAGGGCCCCGCGTATTCGACGTGTCGGTCGTCGGCCTGCTGACGGCCGGCTTCGCGATATTTCTCACCCTGACCCTTCTCTTTGCGGTCCTGCGGACCGGCAAACTCTAGGTCATCCAGTGACGCGTGCTATAATTTAGCTAG
>JAUQQI010000173.1:0-2655 GCA_030549955.1 Chloroflexota bacterium | reverse complement strand
AATTCAGCTAGCTTATCGGAGAGCACCTGGAGGTAGAACGTTTAATGGCAACCGCCCTGATCAGCGAAGTTAACGACTCGAACTTCGAGCAGGTCGTCCTCAAGAGCGAGAGACCGGTCGTTGTCGATTTCTGGGCCCCCTGGTGCCAGCCCTGCCGGATTATCGCTCCCATCGTCGAGGAGCTGGCCCAGGAGTACGACGGCAAGGTCCTTTTTGCGAAGCTCAACACCGACGACAATATGCAGACCACGATGCGGTTCGGCATCCGGGGTATCCCGACCCTGCTCATCTTCAAGGACGGGCGGGAGGTGGGCCGGATCGTCGGCGCCCGACCGAAGCGGGACGTCAAAAACGAAATCGAGCGGGTCCTGACCGCCTGATCCGGGAAGCCTGAGCCCTTAACTGGTCGGGCCGGTAGTTGCCGGCCCGACCGCGTTTTTCAGCCAGACAGGGCCTGGCGAAGGGCGCCAAGGAGGTCTTCTTCATCCTCGGGCAGGACCGTCCGGGGGTCGAGGAGAAGTTGGTCGGCCTCGACGCGCCCGACCACGGGCGGCGTCCGGAGCCGGAGCCGCCGGGCCAATCCGACCACGTCCCCATTCCGCGGCCGGACGGCGAGGGCAAAGGACGGCAGGGTCTCACCTGGCAAACTTCCGCCCCCGACCGCCGACTTGACGGGCACGACGTCAACCGGGGCGAAGCCCGCGAGCTGGTCAGCCCAGGCCGCCGCTCGGGCCCGGACCTCATCGGCCGACCGGGCAATCATCCACCAGACGGGGATTTCGGTCAGGGCCTCGTCTTTAAGATAATGGGTGAGGGTAGCCGCAAGGCCGGCCAGGCAAAGCTTATCAATCCGAACCGCCCGGGCCAGAGGGTGCCGGCGGAGCCGCTCCACCAGCTCCCGACGGCCGACAATTATCCCGGCTTGAGGCCCGCCCAGGAGCTTGTCCCCAGAGAAGAAGACCAGGTCAGCTCCGGCCGCAATACTTTCCTGGATGAGGGGTTCCTTTGGCAGGCCGAACCGGGTTGTGTCGATCAGGCAGCCACTGCCCAGGTCATCAAGAAGCACGATGCCCCGCCGGTGGGCAAGGTCTGCCAGCTCCGCCACCTCAGGCTCGGTGGTAAAGCCGACAATCCGGAAATTGCTCCGGTGCACCCGCAAAATAGCGGCCGTCTCGGGACCAATGGCGGTTTCATAATCCTGCAGGTAGGTCCGATTCGTGGTGCCAACCTCAACCAGTCGGGCGCCGGACTGCCTCAGCACGTCCGGAATCCGGAAGCCGCCCCCGATCTCGACCGCCTGCCCCCGGGAAACGATGACCTCCCGACCGTGGCCCAGGGTCATGAGGCCGAGCAGTACCGCGGAGGCGTTGTTATTTACCGCAAAGCCGGCTTCGGCTCCCGTCACCCGAACAAGGAGCTCCTCCAGGTGAGCGTGGCGGTGGCCACGCTCACCAGTTTCCAGGTCAAACTCGAGGTTTGAGTACCCGGCCGCCACGGCCTCGATGGCGGCCCGGGCGGCCCGGCTCAGGGGCGCCCGACCCAGGTTCGTGTGGATAATGACCCCGGTCGCGTTAATGACTCGCCGGAGGGATAGAATCATTAGCCCCAGGCCCCGTCGGATGATAGCCTGGAGGAGGGACTCGTAATCCGGGGCCGGGTTCCCGGCGGCAATGGCTGCCCGGGCGGCCGCAAGCTCCTCGCGGGCCAGCTCGACCAGCCGGTGCCTGGGCAGGCCCCCAAGTTCGGCCGCGACCCGGGGGTCGGCCACGAGCCGGTCGACGCTTGGTAGATTTCTGAAGGCAGTTTCAGTCATACTTGAACGGCGAGGCGTCAATCAAATAATACTTCAGGCCTGCCAGACGGAGGTAATGTAAGTGGCTGCGAAACTGCGCGTCCTCGTTGCCGTCGACGGGTCGAAGCACTCGGAAGCGGCCGTCGAATTCATGCGCGCCCTGAGACCCGGGGCCGAAACCGAATTCATTGTCCTGACCGTTATTGAACCTGTCCGGACCGTATACGCAGCCGGGGATCCCCTCCTGGGTCCCGAGGTTTACCGTTTGATGGAGGAGTATCTGGCCGCGCAGGAAGCCGAAGCTAAGGAGTATGCTAGCCGGGTCGCGGCCCAGCTAGGCGAATGGGGGAGCCCGGCAGAAACTGTTGTGCTGACCGGCCAGCCCGCCGAAGAAGTCGTTCAGGTGGCCCAGGAGCGGCGGGCTGACCTGGTACTTATGGGGGCCCGGGGGCTGAATCCGATCCTGTACTGGATTCTGGGCAGTGTCTCCCACCACGTCGTCCGCTACGCCCCCTGTTCCGTCCTGATTGTAAAACTCCGGGAAGGGCGGGCTCCGGTGCCGACCGACCGGCCGTGGCGGGTACTTCTGGCGGCCGACCCCTCCCCCCATTCGGCTTTCGGGGCAGACCTGCTGACCCGACTCCCTCTCGGAAGCGACACCGAGGTCCGGGCTGTCGCGGTTGTTCAGGAGCCTGCCCGGCCGACTCCGGCCCAGGAGGAAGCCCGGCGCGTCTGGGAGGCCCTGTTAGAGGCCGAGGAGCGGAGTGCCCAGGCCGCCGCCGAGCGGCTTGCCGCCCGGCTGAGGACCCGATATCCGGCGGCGACGTCGGAACTGCGGCTGGGCGACCCGGCTGACCAGCTTG
>JAUQQI010000234.1 GCA_030549955.1 Chloroflexota bacterium | reverse complement strand
CCCTCAGATTGCGGTGATGATGGGTCCGGGCACCGCCGGCGGGGCCTACGTGCCGGCCATGAGCGACGAGACGGTCATCGTCCGGGGCACCGGAACCGTCTTCCTGGGCGGTCCGCCCCTGGTCAAGG
The DNA here is from genome assembly GCA_030549955.1 of Chloroflexota bacterium. Lineage (GTDB taxonomy): Bacteria > Chloroflexota > Dehalococcoidia > JAUQQI01 > JAUQQI01 > JAUQQI01. The sequence goes on along the minus strand of JAUQQI010000234.1, from coordinate 8,706 downwards.
CCGCCACCGGCGAGGAGGTTTCGGCCGAGGAGCTCGGCGGGGCTGATGTCCACTGCCGCATATCGGGGGTGACCGACCACTATGCCACCGACGACGAGCATGCCCTGGCCATCGCCCGGGATATCATCGCCAACCTTCACATTAGAAAACCCGACCCGCCCTGGGAAATCACCGAGCCTGAGGAGCCCCGCTACGACCCGGCTGAAATTTACGGGATAGTCCCCCGGGACCTCCGGCGGAGCTTTGACGTCCGGGAAGTGGTCGCCCGGATCGTGGACGGGAGCCGGTTTCACGAGTTCAAGCCCCTCTACGGGGACACACTGGTCTGCGGGTTCGCCCGCATCTACGGCTACCCCGTCGGAATTCTCGCCAACAACGGGGTCCTCTTCTCCGAGAGCGCCCTCAAGGGGGCCCAGTTTATCGAAATTTGCTCTCAGCGTCGGATTCCGCTGGTCTTCCTGCAAAATATCACGGGCTTCATGGTTGGGAAGGAGTATGAAAACCGGGGCATCGCCAAGGACGGGGCCAAGATGGTTATGGCCGTGGCGAACGCCCAGGTGCCGAAGTTTACGGTCATTATCGGCGGCTCTTTCGGGGCCGGGAACTACGCGATGTGCGGGCGGGCTTATTCGCCGAGGTTTCTGTGGATGTGGCCGAACGCCCGGATCTCAGTCATGGGCGGTCAGCAGGCGGCGAGTGTGCTTCTGACAATTCGGCTGGAGGCGCTCCGGGCTCAGGGGCAGACGATGACCGACGAGGAACAGGAGGCCTTCATGGCCCCGATCCTCGAGCGGTACGAGTACGAGGGAAGCCCCTATTATAGCACCGCCCGGCTGTGGGATGACGGTATAATCGACCCGGTCGACACCCGGCGGGTTCTTGGGATGGGCCTTGCGGCGGCCCTGAATGCGCCGATTCCGGGGCCGGAGTTTATGGGCGTTTTCCGCATGTAGCCTTACTGCCCGCCGGACAAGAAACCGAAAGGATAAGCTGAAATGACGCAGGAGTCAGTGCCGACCTACCCGCATCTGGCGGTCGAACGGGACGGGGACGTCCTGCGGGTCTGGCTTAACCGGCCGGAGGTGCACAACGCCCTCAACGGGGAGACCATGGATTCGGTCCGGCGGTGCGTCCAGGATGCGGCGGCGATGCCCGACGTGCGGGTCGTGGTCATCGGGGCCCGGGGACGCACCTTCTGCGCCGGGGCCGACCTGAACTGGATGCAGGCCGCCCTCTCGTGGACCTTTGAAGAGAACGTGGCCGACGCCCTGCGCCTGGCCGACATGCTCGAGACCATCGAAAACTGCCCGAAGCCCGTTGTGGCCCGGGTCAACGGGTCGGCTTTTGCCGGCGGCATCGGGGTTATCGCGGCCTGCGACGTCGCCATTGCAGTGCGGGAGGCCCGCTTCAGCCTGACCGAGGTCCGCCTCGGCATCGTGCCCGCCATCATATCCCCCTACGTGATTCGGAAAATTGGCCAGGGCCATGCCCGGGCTTTGTTTATAACCGGTGAGGCCATCGACGCCGAGCGGGCCCGGGAACTCGGTCTCATTCATAAGGTCGTGGACGCCGACGAGCTCGATGCCGCCGTTGAGAACGTCATCGGCCACATCCGGCGGGGCGGGCCACGGGCGGTGGAGGCCGCCAAACGCCTCGCCCTCGAAGTTCCGCGTCTGGACCCCACCGCGGCCCGCCGCTACACCGCGGAACTCATCGCCAGCCTGCGGGTCAGCGAGGAGGGGCAGGCCGGGATCCGGGCGTTTCTTGAGCGCCGGCTACCGCCCTGGGTCGAGCCGTGAGAAAGGTCCTGGTCGCAAATCGGGGCGAAATCGCCATTCGGATTGCCCAGGCCTGTCAGGAGCTGGGCCTGAAGACCGTCGGAATCTTTTCCGAGGCCGACCGGAATGCCCCCCACACCCGGTGGGTCGACGAGGCGTATGAGGTCGGGCCGCCCGAACCTGAGGCCAGCTACCTGAACGGTTCGAGGATTATCCAAATCGCCCTGAGGGCCGGGGCCGACGCCGTCCATCCCGGGTATGGGTTTCTGGCCGAAAACCCGGATTTTGCGGCCGCCTGCGCCGCGGCCGGGCTGACCTTCATTGGCCCCCCGCCGGAAGCGATCCGACTTGCCGGGGATAAGGTCAGGGCGAAGATTATCGCCCGAAACGCCGGAATCCCAACGGTGCCGGGCTACGACGGCGACGACCAGTCGGACGACGCCCTCATTGAGGCGGCCGAACGGCTCGGATTTCCGGTGATGATCAAGGCCGCGGCTGGGGGCGGCGGGCGGGGGATGCGGCTGGTCCGAACCCGCCAGGAACTTGCCGGGGCTCTGGCCAGCGCCCGCCGGGAGGCCCTCGGAGCCTTCGGCGACCCCCGCCTCTTCCTTGAAAAAGTCGTCAGCCCGGCCCGCCACGTGGAGGTCCAGATCCTCGCCGACAGCCATGGCAATGTCGTCCACCTTTTCGAACGGGAATGCTCGGTCCAGCGGCGGCATCAGAAGGTGATCGAAGAGGCCCCTTCGCCAGGGATCGGTCCGGGGCTCCGCGAAAAGCTTACCGCCGCCGCGGTAGTCTTTGCCCGGGCCGTTGGGTACGTCAACGCTGGCACAGTTGAATTCCTGGTCGGGCCTGACGGGGACTTTTACTTCCTGGAGATGAACACCCGCCTGCAGGTCGAGCATCCGGTGACCGAACTGGTGACGGGGCTCGACCTGGTCCAGCTTCAGCTCCTGGTGGCCGGGGGCGACCGGCTTCCGGTGACCCAGGCAGATATCTCCCTCCGGGGCCATGCGATCGAGGCCCGGATTTACGCCGAGGACCCGACGGCCGGTTTTTTGCCGGCTGGGGGCGAACTGCTTGTCTTCGAACCCCCGGCTGGGGCCGGCATCCGCAACGACGTCGGGGTCGAGGCCCCGATGACCTTAAGCCTCCGGTATGACCCGATGCTCGGAAAGCTGGTGGTCTACGGCCCGGACCGCGCCACGGCCGTCGGACGGCTCCGGTGGGCCCTGAGCCGCTACGCTGTCCTTGGGGTTGCCAGCAATGTGGGCTTTCTCCTCGATATCACCGGCCACCCGGAGTTCCAGGCTGGCCGGACGTTTACTGACTTCATTGAAACCCACTTAAGGCACCATTCGCCGCCGGAAGCCCCATCGGGCGAGGCGCTCGCCGCGGCCGCCGTCGTCGGCCTGAAAGGGCCCCGTCCGATAAGCCCCTGGCAGGCCGATGCCTGGCGGCTGCCGGGGATATCGACCGCCGCCAGCCTTTCTTACCAGGGTCGAGCGGTCGAGCTGCAGGTCGGCCGTCTCGGAGCCGGCGACGGGTGGGAGGTTCAGTCGCCGGCCGGTATTTTCTTCGTCCGGCCCGAGCGGTCCCGGCCCGCCCGGTTTATTGTCGAAAACGGGAGCGAGCGACGGGTTGTCTGGGCGGTGCGGACCCCGACGGCCATTGAGGTCTTCGATGCCGGGCGCCGGTACGTCTTCGAGCCCGGCCGAAAGGCGGGCGCGGGACCGGTTACAGCCGGGGGCGGGGGATTCGAAGGGCTCATTGCGCCCCTGCCAGGAATCCTGGTTAAGCTGGGGGTTCAGGAGGGTGACCGGGTTGAAGCCCTGCAACCGGTTGCTGTGCTCGAGGCAATGAAGATGGAGCATGTGGTCCACGCCCCAAGGTCAGGAACAGTTCGACGGGTCTATTTCCGGGAGGGGGATAAGGTCCCGAAGGGGGCGGTGCTTCTGGACCTGGAATAGGGAGGTGCACCAGTGGGTCTCTTTGCCCGGATTCCGCGACGGGTGACGGTGGTCGAAGTTGGGCCCCGGGACGGACTCCAGAACGAGCCGGGTGTGGTCCCGACGGCGGACAAGGTCCGGTTCATCGAACTGCTTTCGGACGCCGGATTTCAGGTCATTGAGGCCACCTCCTTTGTGAGTCCCCGGGCGGTGCCTCAACTGGCCGATGCCGAAGAGGTGCTCCGGTCGGTCCGGCGCCGGCCGCAGGTTCGGTACCCGGTCCTGGTCCCGAACCTGCGGGGTCTGGAGCGGGCCCTGCGGGCCGGGGCCAAGGAGATTGCGGTTTTTACCGCCGCTACTGAGACCTTTAACTTAAAAAACATCAAAATGACCATCGACCGGTCGCTGGAGGTTATCGGCGAGGTTGTTCGGGAAGGCCGGGCGGCCGGCCTCTGGGTCCGGGGCTACATCTCGGTCTGCTTTGGCTGCCCTTATGAGGGCAGGGTGAGCCCCGGAAAGGTCCGGGAGGTGGTGAACCGCCTTCTCGAGCTCGGGGTCGACGAGGTTTCCGTCGGCGATACAATTGGGGTTGCAACCCCCGCCCAGGTTGAAGAAACGGTCGGACTCCTTTTGAAGGAGGTTCCAGCCGAACGGCTGGCCCTGCACTTCCACGATACCCGGGGCACAGCCCTCGTCAACGTACTCACGGGTCTCCTGATGGGAATTTCGATTTTTGACAGCTCCGCCGGCGGCCTTGGGGGGTGTCCCTTTGCCCCCGGGGCCAGCGGCAACCTTGCGACCGAGGACCTGCTCTACATGCTCAACGGGATGGGGACCGAGACCGGGGTAGACCTGGACCGGGTTGTCGCCGCGACCGATTTTATCCTGGGTGTTCTTAAGCGGCCGCCGGCCAGCCGGTATTACCAGAGCTGTCGGGGCGTTTCACCCCGTTAGGCCGGGGCACGATGTACGCGGGCCGGAAAGTCTCCGTCGTCTTTCCCGCTTATAATGAAGCCGCCGGAATTGAGGCGGCGGTGGCCGAGTTTTTGGGTTCCCCCTATATTGATGAGGTCCTCGTCGTCGACAACAACTCGACCGACGGCACGGCCGAACTTGCGGCCCGGGCCGGGGCGAGGGTCGTTAAGGAGCCGCGGCAGGGGTACGGATTCGCCCTTCAGCGGGGAATGCGGGAAGCCGCCGGCGACCTCATCATCCTCGCTGAGCCCGACGGGACCTTCACCGCCCGGGACGTTCTCAAGCTGCTGGCTTATTCGGATGATTTTGACCTCGTGCTGGGCACCCGGACCACCCGGGAGCTTATCTGGCGGGAAGCGAACATGGGCTGGTTTCTGCGGGTCGGGAACTGGGCTGTCGCCAAGCTTTTACAGGTCCTTTTTGGGGGGCCTTCCCTCTCGGACTGCGGTTGCACCCTGCGGCTTATTCACCGGCCGGCCCTCGAGCGGCTCATCGACCGGTTCACGGTCGGGGGGTCCCACTTTCTGCCCGAGATGGTCATCCTGGCCCTGGCTGACGGGCTTCGGGTCATCGAAATTCCGGTTAATTACCGGGGACGGGTTGGGGAATCGAAAATCACCGGGTCCCGCCTCCGGGCGCTGGCAGTCGGGCTCCGGATGGTCGGACTGGTCGTGGCCTACCGGGTCCGATTCTGGGTCCGACCCGGCGGAATTCGCCGCCGCCGCCGTCCCGTCAAATCCCGGAGCCTGGGCTCCGGGATTTGACGTCGGCCCCGAAGCTCAATATAATTCACTAGTGGACGCTGCCCGATAGCTCAAGTGGTAGAGCGGCCGGCTGTTAACCGGTTGGTTGCAGGTTCGAGTCCTGCTCGGGCAGCCCTGCCCGGGAATTCGCCCGGGCAATTTTTTACTGGCCGGTTCGACCGGCCGTGACCGAACCGCAGGATTCTCCCCGTCGACCCTTCGACATTAAAGAGGCCCTCGCCAGGGTCGAGGCCGCGGTCAGGCCTTATCCCAGGGCCGCCCTCTTTGAGCTGGCGGAGTCAGGATACCGAAGTCCGTTCCAGGTTGCTGTCGCCTGCATCATCTCGACCCGGACCCTCGATGAGGTTACCCTGACCGTGGCCCGCCGGCTCTTTGCCTGGGCCGCGACCCCCGCCCAGGTCGTCGGCTTAAGTCCCACCGAGGTTGAGGCCCTTATCAAAGGTTGCGCCTTTGCCACGACGAAGGCCGGCCAGATCCGGACGCTGGCTGAACGGGCTCTTTTCGAGCTCGGGGGTGACCTTCCCTGCGATGAGCAAGCCCTCCGCTCACTGCCGGGGATCGGCCCAAAGTGTGCAAGCCTCGTGCTGGGAATTGCCTGCGGCCAGCCCCGGGTTGCCGTCGACACCCACGTTCACCGGGTCGTCCGGCGCTGGGGCTACGTCTCAGCCCGAACCCCGGAAGAGACAATGCGGGCCCTCGAGGCCCGGGTACCGATCCGGTACTGGCTCGACCTGAACCGGCTGCTTGTACCGTTCGGGAAACACATCTGCCGGCCGGGTATAGCGAGGTGCAGCATCTGTCCCCTGACCGACATGTGCGCCCGGGTCGGGGTAACGTCGGGCGCCTGAACAGTGCGCCACTGCCGGATGAAATAGGCCCGGCAATCTTGACGACGTCAGGTGGGAGTCTTTATAATCCTTCCGGAAAGGCACGGCAGGGTAGCTCAGCGGTAGAGCAGGGGACTCATAAGCCCTTGGTCGGGGGTTCGAATCCCTCCCCTGCCACCAGCCGCACCTTCCCCCGGCCGAATTTAACCGGGCAGGTGCCTGCCCGGTTCTTAATTTTCCGCGGGTATCCCCCTCCGGACTCAGCTCTGGAGCCAGCACACCATCCGGCGAGTTTGACACCCTAGACCCAGGACCGCCGGCTCCGTGGTATAATCCGGTGTGCCCCAACCGGCTCGCCGGTGGGCCGACCACTTTGATGAAAACCAGGGGATTCGGGTGACTGAGCGCACGGCAGATGTTGTCATTGTTGGGGGCGGGGCGGTTGGGGCCAGCACGGCCTTTCATTTAGCCTCTTTTCGGGCCGGGCGGGTGGTCCTCTGCGAGCGGCGGTCCCTCGCCGCCGGGGCGTCGGGCAGGTCTGGGGCCCTCGTTCGGATGCACTACACCAACGAGCCGGAGGCCCGCCTCGCCCTCTTAAGCCTCCGCTATTTCCGCCACTGGGATGAGCTGGTCGGCGCCGGTGACTGCGGCTTCGTTCCCAGCGGCTTCGTTCGGCTCGTCTCGCCCGAAAATTTTGCCAGACTCCGGGCAAACGTTGAAATGCTGCGCCGGGTCGGGGTCAACACCCGGCTCATCGGCCGGGAGGAACTGGCAGAGCTCGCCCCCGAATGGGACCTGACGGACGTCGAAATCGCCGCCTATGAGCCGGAGTCCGGCTACGCAAATCCGGTGGGCACCACCGAGGGGTTTGCCGAGCGGGCCCGCCAGCTCGGAGCCATTATCGAAACCGGGACCGAGGTCACGGGGATTCGGGTCGATGGCGGCCGGGTCGCCGGGGTTGAGACAACCCGGGATTTCATTTCAACCCCAACGGTGGTCATCGCCGGGGGCGCCTGGGCAGTCCCGCTGTTGCGCAGCCTCGGGGTTGATGTGGACCTGCGGCCGGCCCGCATTCAGGTGGCCGTCTTCGACCGGCCGCCCGTCCTGGGAACTGGCCGGCCGCTGATTACATGTATTGACGGCGCCAACGGCATCTATTTCCGGTCGGAGGGGCCCGACTGGTCAAGAATTCTGGCCGGACTCTCGGCCTACCGGCTCCCCCTGGAGGACCCCGACCAGCTCAAAAACGAGGCCGACCCCGATTACACCGCAACGGTCCGGGAGCGTCTGAGCCGTCGGCTCCCGGTCATGGGCTTCGTGCCGCCCCGGGGCGGCTGGGCCGGGGCCATCGTCCTTTCGCCCGACGGCAAGCCCATTCTTGACCGGCACCCCGAAGTAGAAGGTCTTTACTTCTTTACGGCTGACAACGGAACCAGCTTCAAGACGTCGCCGGCCGTCGGCCTGAGCCTGGCCGAGTGGGTCGTTTTCGGGGCACCCCGGTCGGTGGACGTTCGGCCGTTCCGGGCGGGCCGGTTTGCCGAGGGCAAGCCCCTCGTCGGCGAGCACGAATACGAGGACCTCCTGGGCGACGCCCTCCGGTGAGGCGGACCCGGCCTCGGCTAGTGCGACCCCCAAATTTCAGGGAACAGCCGGCCGAGAACGCCCCAGGCGCCCGGTAAAACCGCGACCGCCAGCGCTAGCTTAAGCAGGTCTCCGGGTATGAAAGGCAAAAGACCCAGGGCCAGAACCCGGTCGACCCCGACGTAAACGGCAAGCCACGGCAGCCCGAACCCGTAGATGACCAGATTGCCTACGAGCATGCTCAGGGCGGTCGTCAGGGGCCGGCGGTCCCAACCCCGCCCGGCCAGCCACCCGACCACGAGGGCCGCAAGGACAAACCCGACCAGATAGCCGCCCGTCGGACCGAGAAGCCTGGCCAGCCCGCCGGTCCCGCCAGCGAAGACCGGCAGTCCGGCACTCCCTTCGGCCAGGTAGGCCAGAGCGGCGAGAGTTCCCCGGCGCCAGCCAAGGGCCGCCCCGGTCAGCAGGACGCCGAAGGTCTGCCCGGTAATCGGCACCGGGCTAAAGGGGAGCGGCAGGCTGACCTGAGCGGTCAGGGCAATAAAAACACTCGCAGCGAGAACCAGTCCAACCTCGGCCGCGAGCCGCCGCCGGCCGATCCCAGGCGAAACAAAACCCATCAGGACGTCGGCAATGACCATGAAATCTCCTCCCGGCCGGAAGGTTCCGGACCTGATTTTACAGCTAGGCTGCCGTTCCGCATTCCATCATCAATCATTTCACAACCCTGTGTTGATGACGGAACGGTTCCTGCTTCAGCGACCCATAGCTCGTAGACCATCCTGTGGGGGATGTTCCGCCGCCGGAGGCAGCCCTTCCCGGGGAACTCCCG